>NZ_RZSF01000439.1:0-4436 GCF_004023325.1 Mesorhizobium sp. M1A.F.Ca.ET.072.01.1.1
TTGTCGCCTTGCGTCAGGCGAGCAGCGGCTGCGGACTGAAGGCGCATTATGACGCTCCGGAAAAGCGCAGGCTGCTGAAGCCGGAGGCGGTTTGGGAAGTTGAGCAGGCGATGCGCCTTACCGCGCCCCAGGTCCATGCCGCCTCGGTCCGGCGCACCTCATGGCACCGCACGCTGCTGTCGCTGTTCGAGCGCTTCGACCTTATCGTGCTGCCGACCGCCCAGGTCTTCCCCTTCGAGGTCTCGACGCATTGGCCGCGCGAGATCGCCGGGCGGCCGATGGACAGCTATCACCGCTGGATGCAGGTCTCCGCCTTTGCCACGCTCGGCGGTTGTCCGGCGCTCAATGTGCCGGTCGGCTTCGACGGCAAGGGCCGGCCGATGGGAATGCAGTTGATCGGCCAGCCGCGCGGCGACCTGGCGGTCCTGCAGGCCGGCGCCGCCTATGAGGCGACGCTGCCCTGGCCGGCGGGGGCTGCCTGACGGGCTCAACCGGCTGGCGCGCTTGCGCCGGCGTCAACTCCGTGCATTGATCGCGCTCCGCGCGTGTCGGCGCGATCCTGTTCGAGGGAAAACATGTCGCTGGAACTCTACGCCGCCTATGTCGTCGCCTGCATCGTCATCGTCCTGGTACCCGGGCCGACGGTCACGCTGATCATCGCCAACAGTATCCGCCATGGCTCGCGCGCCGGGCTGGCCAATGTCGCGGGCACCCAGGCCGGGCTCGCCATCATGATCGCCATCGTCGGCATCGGCCTCAACACGCTGATCGCCGGCATGGGTCACTGGTTCGAATGGGTGCGGCTGATCGGTGCGGCTTACCTCATCTGGATGGGCGTGCAGATGCTCCGCGCCAAGGAAGCCCTGAACCCCGATGGATCGGCCAAGAAACCGCGCGGCGGCTTCTTCCTGCAAGGTTTCCTGGTGGCGATTTCCAATCCGAAGACGCTGGTCTTCTTCGGCGCCTTCTTCCCGCAGTTCATCGCGCCACAGGGCAATTACACGCTGCAGATCGTGGTCATGGGCCTGACCGCGATGGTCTTCGCCGCCATGTCGGATTCGACCTATGCGCTTGCCGCCGGCCGCGCCGGGCGCATGCTCTCGGCCAGCCGCGTTAAACTGATGTCGCGGATCAGCGGCAGCTTCCTGGTCGGCGGCGGGCTATGGCTGGCGTTTTCGAAGGCGAAGTAGAGGTCACCACAACACAGGACGCAAACAGCAGCACCTTGCTGCTACAGGAAGACCATTGAAAGCCGGGCTTCCTGTCACCACGTGAATGGTTGGCAGGGGATTCATGCTGTGTCGGATCTGAAAAGGAGCGCTCCTGGCGGTATCCTTTTAGTTGCTGGATTCGCAGTGATGGTTTCCTTGGCCGTGAACAAATGGACCAATGATGCCAGCCCGATCCGGTCAATCGATACCATCGAGGCAACGATCAAGAGTGTCCAATTGGACCACGGCCGCGGAATCTATGTCGTCTCTATCAAAAATGGTGGATCTGCTCTGGTCGAGGACGATCGCCCGCATCTTCTGGGCTCTCGCCTGAATATCGAACGTGTCACGCGCGACAACGGCTTCGTCTTCTACCGGTTTCCGGAATGACGAGGTTTATGCAGCGACAACACCAAGAGCGTGGCGTCGACACCTATCGGTTGCTCAACGGGTGACGACGTGTGCTCGCTTGGCAGCTTTGACAGTCAGGTGAGCCGCCCCAGCCGCTCCACCAGCAGCGCGAAGAACGCATCGTGGTCGATGTCGCGCATCACCATGGCGTTCTTCTCGCGCTTGGTGACGCCCCACCAGTCGATCACCGTCATGCCCATCGTGAGCTCGGAGCTGGTCTCCACGCTGACATTGCAGCGGCGGCCCTTGAACAGCTCCGGCTTGATGAGATAGGCGATCACGCACGGATCGTGCAGCGGCCCGCCGTCGGTGCCGTATTTCTCCTCGTCGAAGCGCTCGAAGAACTCCAGCATCTCGGCGGTTGCGGTGCCGACCTTGGTGCCGAGCTGGCGGAAGGCCTGGATGCGCTTGGCCGAGGTCAGTGCCTTGTGGGTGACGTCGAGCGGCATCATCACGATCGGAACGCCCGACTTGAACACCAAATCCGCCGCCTGCGGGTCGACGTAGATGTTGAATTCGGCGGCAGGCGTGACGTTGCCGCCCTCGAAAAAGCCGCCGCCCATCAGCACGATCTCCTTGATACGCGGCGCGATCCGCGGCTCGCGGATCAGCGCCAGCGCGATATTGGTGAGCGGCCCGAGTGGGCACAACGTGATCGTGCCCGCTTCCTCACGCATCAGCGTCTCGACAATGAAATCGACCGCGTATTGCTCCTGCAGCGGCATGGTCGGTTCGGGCAGCTGGGGTCCATTGAGGCCGGTCTTGCCATGCACGTCCTCCGCCGTGACGAGCTCGCGCGCCAGCGGGCGGATGGCGCCGGCATAGACCTTGACGTCGGGTCGGCCGCCGAGCTCGCAGATCTTGCGCGCATTCTTCTCGGTGAGCTTCAGCGGCACGTTGCCGGCAACGGCGGTGATGCCGACGACCTCCAGCTCGGCGCTGCCGAGCGCCAGCAATATGGCGACGGCGTCGTCCTGGCCGGGATCCGTGTCGATGATGATCTTTCGTGACTGGGGCATTTCTATTCCTTTGGGGAGTCTTTTTGGGCGGGGTTTTCACGGCTTGAACTTGATCGCGCGGCGGACCATATCAAGACCATCGGGAAAAATGCCATCCGGGTTTTTCCGGTTTGTGTCGCTCTTAAGAGGACAGTGTAACAATGAGTCGAATGACGCCCTTCTCCAGCCCGCTTCTTCTGGGCTTCGACGCCATGGAAAAGACGCTCGAACGTCTGGCGAAGTCGGGCGACAGCTACCCTCCGTATAACATCGAGCGTCTGGGCGCCTCGGACGGCAAGGCCGAAAGGCTGCGCATCACACTTGCCGTGGCGGGTTTCGCAGAGAACGACCTCGATGTCACCACCGAGGAAAACCAGTTGATCGTGCGCGGCCGTCAGACCGACGACACCGAGCGCGAGTTCCTCCACCGCGGCATCGCCGCTCGCCAGTTCCAGCGCTGCTTCGTGCTGGCCGACGGCATGCGGGTGGTCGGCGCGGAATTGAAGAACGGCCTGTTGTCGATCGATCTCGACCGTCCGGAGGCCGAGCGGCTGGTACGGAAAATAAACATATCGGTGAAAGACTGATCTTTGCCGATGGCTCTAATGCGGGACGGCCGGAAGTGGCGTCCTTGCGCCAAGGAGGCTTGTAATGACCAGAATTGACGAAACCCTGACCATGACCAGCGGCGAATTCGCCCATCTCGGCGAAGGTTCGGTCGCATATCTGAGGAAAATATCGAGCGACGATTTGCGCGGCCGCTTCCCCGGCCTCGGCGAAATCGCGCCCGGGCTGGAACTGTGGGCGCTGTTTGCCGCCAACGGTCAGCCGATCCTGCTTTCCGATGCCCGTGACCGGGCCCTGGCGGGTGCGCTAGAGAACGACCTGACCACGGTCGCCATCCATTGACCCCAATCACTATTTGAATTTGGAGTCGTTGCCTGAATTGGAAAGGGCCGCTCCCGGCGGCCCCTCAAGGTTTTATCCCAAAAACCGGGTTTATCCAAAGACCAGCTTCACCCAAACTTCAGGCCGCGTGCGAGGCTTGAGTGTCCGACAGCAGCGCGTGGATCGCGACTGCGTCGCGCGTCCCCCTGATCTTGGCCACCGTATCGCCATCGCGCAGCACGCGCGCGATACGCGACAGCGCCTTAAGATGGTCGGCGCCGGCGCCTTCGGGCGCAAGCAGCAGAAACACCAGGTCGACCGGCTGGTCGTCGAGCGCCTCGAAATCGACCGGCGCCTCCAGCCGGGCAAACACGCCTGCGATCCGCTTGACCCCTGCGAGCTTGCCATGCGGAATGGCGATGCCGTTACCGACGCCGGTGGAGCCCAGCCGCTCACGCTGCAGGATAGTCTCGAACACTTCCCGCTCCGGAATGCCTGAAATCGCCGCCGCCCTCTCCGACAGCAATTGCAGAAGCTGCTTTTTGGAATTCGCCTTCAACGCCGGCATGATAGCCGGGACGCTGATGAGATCGCTGAGATCCATGCCTGAAAAATCCCTTGCTCGCCTACCGCGCCGGTCGTCCCCCTCGCGCGGCCGGCTTTCTTATCCCTGCGCGACTTTGGTGGTCGACGGATCGATCCAGCCGATGTTTCCATCCGGCCGGCGGTAGACGATATTGACGTGGTCGTTTCCGGCGTTGCGGAAGACGAAAACCGGGCTGTCCTTGGTATCGAGTTCGATGACGGCAGACGCCACCGACATGGTGCGAAGCGTCACGGTCGATTCGGCGACGATGGCCGGAGCGAAGTTCTCCGGGATTTCCTCTTCGTCGTCGGCGAGCGGCTCCATCACGGCGTAGGCGATGTC
>NZ_RZSF01000043.1:0-31107 GCF_004023325.1 Mesorhizobium sp. M1A.F.Ca.ET.072.01.1.1
ATTGGCAGCGGCTGAGCTTGATACGGCCCGACGCACCGCCGTCTGTGCCGGCTCGAGAGGCTGTGAGCCAGGTGGTCGCCATCGCGGGCCTTTCCGTACGCATCGAGTACCCTGCAGCCCGCGCCTTTCCCGCGGTCGCCGTGTTCCGGCATCTCGAGGTCCGGCGAGAGACTGCCGACATTCTGTTCCAGCTGGTCGAGCATGAGGGACGGGTCCACCTGTTCCGGGATGGCGACTGGATTCTGTCCTGCGCGCCCGACGAGCTCCCCGTCATGCTGAAAGGGCAAATGCTTATCGAGGTCCTCGATCGCAGCGCCTACGAACTTGCTCTGCACGCGGCTGCGCTTCTCAAAAATGAGCGCATCGTGCTTCTCTGCGGCAACCCGGGCGCAGGCAAGACAACGCTGACCCTGGCGCTGGTCAATGCAGGGTTCGGTTTCGCATCTGACGATGTGACGCTGTTGGACTCCCGGGGACATGGCATTGGTCTGCCGTTTGCGCCCGCCGTCAAGGCGGGAGCATGGTCGCTTTTGGCCGAACGCTACCCCAATCTCGACGCTGTTCCGGTTTGTCGCCGGCCGGACCGCAGGCGAGTTCGGTTTGCGGTGCCCAGCGAGGTCGTGCCGTCCTCCCCCATACCAATCGGCTATGTAATCCAGCTTCGTCGAGGTCGCGACGCGAAAGCTTGCCTCGAGCCGATCGACCCGGCCAGCGCATTGCGTGTGCTGCTCAACGGGGCGTTCGCACCCGGCCGAGAGTTGAGCGGCAGCGCCTTCGACACTCTGACCCAAGTAATCGGATCGGCGGGCACCTATTGTCTGAGCTATTCGAAGCTCGATGATGCAGTAGAGCTGATCACGAAGGCATGCCGGTGAGACACAGAGGCAACGCGCTCGAGGCTCTGATCGCCGGACTTCGCGGCAGTCCGGCCGACCGGGCCGATTGGCACGCCGTAATCGCCCTGGCCAATCGCACTTTGCTCACGCCGGATTTGTACTCCTCCCTCGCGCGCGCCGGCCAGATCCACCGGCTACCGCAGGACGTGTCCGAGTATCTCCGGTTCGTTCACGACTGCAATCGGGAGCGGAACTTGCGCTTGCGTGCGCAACTGCGCGAAGCCGTTGCGGCGCTCAATCGCCGCGGCATCGTTCCGCTCCTGCTCAAGGGCGCTGTTCCCTTGTTCCTTGCGCCGGCCGGCCAGGCTCCCAGCAGGATGACGAGCGACCTCGATCTGGCCGTGGAGCCGGCCAAAGAGGCGGCCGCCCAAATCTGCCTTGAAGAGCTCGGCTATGTCGAGGTGGCAGGTGAGCGAGGCATGGCGCGTGAGCAGGATGCCGGAATGCTGGAACTCCGGGCGCGCCGGGCGATCGACTTTGAACCTCCCAAGCTCGTCCAGCACGACGATTTGTGGGTGAATATTCCTACTGCCCAGTCCCGGGCTCTGCACTGGATCGTGCACGACCTGTTTAAGGAGGGCGACTATTGGCGCGGAAGGATTGATCTCAGGCACCTTCACGACCTGGCGCAATTGGCGGAGACCGAGAACGTGGACTGGAGCGCGCTGCAGGCATCCATGTCGGACCGAAGCGCCCGCAATGCCCTGGATACCCAGCTCCTGGCCTTGCATCACTTCTTCGGAACCAGGATCCCGGCAAGATGCGCGCGGCGCCCGATCGTCCGTTTCCAGCACTGGAGGCGCGTCTTCACGGCAACCCACCCGATCATCGGCGCTCCGTTGCGCCTGGCCGGGAATTTGATTTGGGGAACGCGGCGGTTTCTAAGCGCCAGGGGTTCGGCGAGGGGAGGCTCGTCCGATTTCGCGCGGCGCATCGCTCGTACGCTTTTGCTTCCAAGCGCGAAAATCTAAGCCTTTTGGTGAACTAGTATCCTGGCATCGGGAAACATAAGCTGTTGTGATACTTTGGAACCCGCATGGGAGAATCGTCATGCCAACCGAAAGCACGAAACGCTCGGAAAGGACGCGGGAAGTCCTCGTTTCAGAGGCTCAGGCGCGCCGGGACTTTCTCAAGAAGGCAGGGCGTTTTGCGGCGGTGACTCCACCGGCCATAACGGTTCTGCTCGGCACCAGCCTGAACTCCAGAGCAATCGCCAAATCGGGAGGAACACGCCCGGGCAACGGCTGGGGCGACAAAAACCACATTCACCTCGGGCCTCCCGGCCAGTCGTAAGGTTGACCGTCAGGGTCGCTGAAGCAGCGTCTTGAGAACCAAAAGCGCGTCGCGCGGAAATGGATCCGGGCGGCGCGCTTACTTTTGATACCCCGATCGCTGGGGCACGCCGCGGTCGGGGTATTTGTTTGTTGGCGGTCGCTCCCCCTGTCAGATCAGGCGAGCAGCCAATCGTTCAAATGGAATTCATAGATCTTGCCGTCGTTCTCGGTCGGATTCGAGTCGTTGTCCACGCCGCGATCGACGACATAGAGGCTCATTTGGTGGCTCGGATCGTCGCTGCTCGGCGCCAGGGCAAGTCCCGCCGGCTTTTTCGCGTTGGCGGCGGAGATGTCGAGCGTGCCCAGCAGATCCCCGGTTGGCGTCACCATTGCCACGGAGGTGCGTGACACGATGACATAAAGCAGGTCGTGGACCGGATCGTACGCGATGCCCCCGTCAGAAGGGGTTCCGAGCGCCTCTTCAGAAAAACTCGTCACGACATCATCGCCCCCCGTGCTTGGGACGCCGTCGAATCTGCCGTTCTGGCCCGGAGCGATGGTGTAAATCCTATGGGTCGTGCCATCCTCGAGATAGAGCACGCCGCGGTTTGTGTCGTAGGCAATACTCTCCGCATCCGTACTGCCGAACGCGGCGGTCCTGAACGAGGTCACGATATCGTCGGAGGTGTTGTAAAGCCCATCGTTGCCCGGGTTCAACTCGTAGACGCTCTTCGTGCCGGTATCGTCCGAGAAGAAGAGATGGTGGTTCGCCGGATTATAGGTGACCCCGGCCGGCTCATCGGAGAAATTGATGGTGGTGAGCGTGCCCGTCAGGGTGCCGTTCAGATTCATCTGGAAGAGATTCTTGCCGGTGAAAATCGACATCTCCTCCACCTCACTATCGGTCACCAGCAGCTTGCCGAGGTGGGAGATATAGACGATATCGGTTGGGTCGGGGCTCGGCGGTGACCACTGCGAAGTCAGAATGGTGTGCGCCAAGGTCACGGATGTCGGCAACTGGGTGGCGGTGACGCCGACGGTGAAGGTGTGCGTGGCGATGCTGCCGTCGGACGAGGTGGCTGTCACGTGGAGATCGATCGTCGGTTCGGACTGAGCGTTGAGCGTGCCGCTGCTCGATCGCGTGATGACGCCGGTGCTGGAATTGATGGCAAAGCGCGAGTCGTCGATCGTGTAGGTGACCGTCGAGCCGGCATCGGGATCCTTGGCCGAGGCGGTGATGCCGACGGCAGTGCCGGCGGCGGCATTTTGGACGATCTGATTGGCCGCGGTGTTGGCATCGGGCGGCGTGTTGAACGCGATCGGTTCGGGGCTGTTGAGGACGGCGAGGGTGAAGCTCTTGTTGGCGGTGCTGCCGTCGGAGGAGGTCGCCGTCACCGTCAGGTTGATGGACGACTGGGTCTCGAAGTCGAGCGTGCCTGTGCCCGAACGCGTGATGACACCGGTGCTGGAATTGATGGCAAAGCGCGTGTCGTTGATGCTGTAGGTGACCGTCGAGCCAGCATCGGGATCCGCGGCCGAAGCGGTGATCCCTGTCGGCGCCCCCGCCGCGGCGAGCTCGGCGATCTGGTTGGCGCCGGAGTTGGAGTCGGGCGGAGTGTTGAAGGCCACGGGCTGTTGGCCCGCCGTGACGCTGACAGTGAAGGTGCTCGTGGCGCTGCTGCCATCGGACGACGTCGCTGTCACCTGGAGATTGATCGTCGGTTCGGACTGGGCGTTGAGCGAGCCGGTGCCCGAGCGCGTGACGACCCCGGTGCTGGAATTGATGGCAAAGCGCGAGTCGTCGATCGTGTAGGTGACTGTCGAGCCGGCATCGGGATCCGAGGCCGAAGCGGTGATGCCGACGGCAGTGCCGGCGGCAGCGTTCTGGCCGATCTGGTTGGCCCCGGAGTTGGCATCCGGCGGCGTGTTGAACGCGATCGGCTCCGGGCTGTCGAGGACACCGAGGGTGAAGCTCTTGGTGGCGGTGCTGCCGTCGGAAGAGGTTGCCGTCACCGTCAGATTGATGGACGACTGGGTTTCGAAGTCGAGCGTGCCTGTGCCCGAGCGCGTGATGACGCCGGTATTGGAATTAATGGCGAAGCGTGCATCGTTGATACTGTAGGTGACGGTCGCGCCGGCATCGGGATCCGTGGCCGAAGCGGTGATGCCCGTGGGTGCTCCCGCCGCGGCGAGCTCGGCGATCTGGTTGGCGCCGGGGTTGGAGTCGGGCGGAGTGTTGAAGGCCACCGGACTTCCGGATCCCGGCAAGACATATTCGATGTGCAGCAGCGGCGCGCTGGCGGGATTGTATTCGTAGGAATCGGCGGTGCGCGTGCCGGTGCCGGTGATCAGGAACGCCATGTCGTTGAGCGCCGCCCAGCCCGAGCGGCTGACGATCTCCTGGACGATAGCCGTAAGGTCTGGCGTGCGCTCGGCCTGGACGTGCTCGCCCACCGTGGTCCACGGGGCCGGCGTCCAAGCCGTCGACGCGTCGGTCGTTGCCCGTGACGATACATTGAAGCTGGTGCTGGTGAAGGCGCTTGCGTCGTCGGTGTCCTGGCCCTTGATCAGCAGCGAGGCCGCGCCGGTCTTCACCTCATTGGCCTGGAACTGGATATAGGCGCTGGTGATGATCGCGCCTTGCGGGACGTCGATACCGGTGAAGCGGAGACCGACCGTCTGGCGGGTAGAGCCGTCAAAGCCCAGTTCCAGATCACTGACGTTGCTCGAAATCGAGCCGGAACCTTTCTCCTCGACATCGTCGCCTGCGGCCGCCACCCTGGCCTCGAAAGTCCCAGGCGTGCTGCCGCCGGTGACGTCAACATTGAAGGCGTGGGTGTTGGTGCTGCCGTCCGACGAGGTTGCGGTGACCGTGAGCGCAACCGTCGGCTCGGACTGGGCGTTGAGCGTGCCGGTGCTCGAGCGTGTTATGACACCGGTGCTGGGATTGATGGCAAAGCGCGGGTCGTTGAGACTGTAGGTGACCGTCGAGCCGGCATCGGGATCCGTGGCCGAAGCGGTGATGCCGACGGCAGTACCGGCGGCAGCGTTCTGGCCGATCTGGTTGGCCGCGGTGTTGGCATCGGGCGGCGTGTTGAACGCAACCGGTTCCGGGCTGTCGAGGACGGCGATGGTGAAGACCTTGTTGGCCGTGCTGCCGTCGGAAGAGGTTGCCGTCACCGTCAGGTCGATCGACGACTGGGTCTCGAAGTTGAGGCTGCCTGTGCCCGAGCGCGTAATGACGCCGGTGCTGGAATCAATGGCGAAGCGCGTGTCGTTGAGGCTGTAGGTGACCGTCGAGCCGGCATCGGGATCGGTGGCCGAAGCGGTGATCCCTGTCGGTGTCCCCGCCGCGGCGAGCTCGGCGATCTGGTTGGAGCCGGGGTTCGAGTCGGGCGGAGTGTTGAAGGCCACAGGCTGTTGGCCGGCCGTGACGGCGACGGTGAAGGGGTGCGTGACGACGCTCCCGTCCGACGAGGTGGCGGTGACGGTGAGGTTGACAGACGGCTCGGACTGGGCGTTGAGCGTGCCGGTACCTGATCGCGTGATGACGCCGGTGCTGGAACTGATGGCAAAGCGCGAGTCGTCGATCGTGTAGGCGACAGTCGAGCCGGCATCGGGATCAGAGGCCGAAGCAGTGATACCGACGGCGGTGCCGGCGGCAGCGTTCTGGCCGATCTGGTTGGCCGCGGAGTTGGCATCCGGCGGCGTGTTGAACGCAACCGGCTCCGGGCTGTCGAGGACATCGAGGGTGAAGCTCTGGGTGGCGGTGCTGCCGTCGGAAGAGGTTGCCGTCACCGTCGGATTGATGGACGACTGGGTTTCGAAGTCGAGCGTGCCTGTGCCCGAGCGCGTGATGACGCCGGTATTGGCATTGATGTCGAAACGCGAGTCGTTGAGGCTGTAGGTGACGGTCGCGCCGGCGTCGGGATCCGTGGCCGAAGCGGTGATCCCGGTCGGCGCTCCCGCCGCGGCGAGCTCGGCGATCTGGTTGGCAGTGGGATCGGCATCGGCAGGCGTGTTGAAGGCCACCGGACTTCCGGATCCGGGCAAGACATATTCGATGTGCAGCAGCGGCGCGCTGGTCGGATTGTACTCGTAGGAATCGGCTGTGCGCGTGCCGGTGCCGGTGATCAGGAACGCCATATCGTTGACCGCCGCCCAGCCCGAGCGGCTGACGATCTCCTGGACGATAGCCGTCAGGTCGGGCGTGCGCTCGGCCATGGCCTGCTCGCCGACCGTGGTCCACGGGGCCGGCGTCCAAGTCGCCGACGCGTCGGTCGTTGCCCGTGACGATACATTGAAGCTGGTGCTGGTGAAGGCGCTTGCGTCGTCGGTGTCCTGGCCCTTGATCACCAGCGAGGTCGCGCCGGTCTTCACCTCATTGGCTTGGAACTGAATGTAGGCGCTCGTGATGATCGCGCCTTGCGGGATATCGACGCCGGTGAAGCGTAGGCCGACCGTCTGGCGAGTCGTGCTGGCAAAGCCCAGTTCCAGATCGTCGACATTGGTTGAAATCGAGCCCGAAGCTTTCTCCTCGACATCATCGCCCGCGGCCGCCAGCCGCGTTTCGAATAGTTCAGCCATAGTCGGTCTCCTCTCGTAAATTTCCTCCGCAACGACGGAATCTCCCGGTGCCCGATCGGGCGTCAGGCTGAGCCCATGATCGAGCAAGGCGATGGCGTCGTTGCGCGTGAAGAACGTGATCCTGGGAACTGACCTCGAGTTCCGCCGCTGATCAGTCTGTTGCCTGCCTCAGTCTTGGCCATGCGGGCACGACTGCCGCGAGCAGGCGCAGCAGTGACAGGCCTTCCCGCCCAAGGAATAGCGACGGCAGGAGCCAGCACAACAGCAAGCCCCCCACAGACGCCAGCAATGCCGTATCGATGAGCAGCGGAAGAGGCGATAGATGGAGGGCGCGAAGCCAGTCCACGAATGCCCAGGTACCGGTTCCGACAACGCCCGCGAGCGCGACGCCAGGCAGGTGCGCAAGGAAGAAATTCGCCCACGTCATCCCGGTCACGCGGAGACTCAGCTGCGCCATGAGAAAGAAATTTGCCCCGAATGCCAGGCCGACACCAAACGCCACCCCTTCCACGCCCCAGAATTGCCCTGTGAAGGCTCCGATGCAGACACCGACGGTGAAAACAGCCTGGCGCCAGGCCCGGGCGTAAACCGTTCCGGTTGCTCGCGAGACGGAGTCGCTAAGCTTGTAGCTCGTGCGGAACAGCATGCTGAACGCCAGGATCTGGAGCGGGCCGACCACGCCTTCCCAGCCCCGTCCGAGAATGACCCGAACCAATTCGGGCGCGACGATCGCCACCACCACGCTGGCCGGCAGGACAAGCAGGCTGCAACCGGCGACCGCGCTGCGATAGGCGCGCGCAAGCCTGACGGGCTCTTCCTGGACCAGCGCCATGGTGGGGAACAGCACGCGATCGAGCACCTGGCCCACGATGACCGCCGGAGTGGTCATGAGTTGGGACGACAAACCGTAGACACCGAGCGCATCGGCGCCGAGATAGCGGCCCACGACAAGCCTGTCCACCTGAGTGGCAAGGTAGTTGCAGACCCGCGCAATGGTGAAGCCGCCGCCAAAATAGAGCAGTTCGAAAATCGCGCCCCTCTCGAGCAACGGCCGCATCGGGTGCCGCTGGCCGACGAGCAGCACGATCGTGCGGAACAACTGCTGGACCAGGATCGCTGCGACAAGTGCCCAGATACCGAAGCCGAGCCAAGCCAGCACCGGAGCGACGACCACGTAGCCGATGGCGAAAGCGACCGCGTCGACGAGCGCGAGCCAACGGAACCGCAAGGCACGCTGGGCCGAGGCCAGCGCCACCATGGAGGCTCCTTGGAAAAGAAAGATGAAGCAGACCGCACGCACGATCGGAGTGAGCTCGGGCAGGCGAAGAAGACCGGCAATAGCGGGTGCCAACGCCCATACCAGAGCGGTTACGGTAAGGCCAAGAAAGAGCGACAGGGTATATCCGACCCGGAGATGCCGCTCCTCCAGTACAGGTCGCTGCACGATCGCAGGCGTGATGCCGAGGCCCTGGAAGATGGCCGAAAACTTGATGACGATCAGTGCCGCGGAGTAGAGACCGAACTCGTTGGGCGAGAGCAACCGGGCCAGGAGGACGAGGGCGACAAGCTCGGCAACCGCCAAGGCGCCCATGGACAGGCCCGTCCAGAACATGCCTACGACACTGCGTTTTGCCAGCCCGCGCCGGATGTCGCTCACGCCAATCTCCACATGCCGCCTTGCTTACTCGACCGACCAAAGAAGGGCGGCCATGCATCTCCCCGGAACCGCTCAGCGGGGGGAGGGGATATTCGGATGGCCATGCTGAAACGCCAACGGCGCCCGCGTGGGCCGCGAGCCATGCCCGACGAGAAGGGACGGGGGGATCTCGTAGCGGTAGAATCCCATCTCATCCCGCACCTCGGGGATGATCGCCGCCAGTTCGTTCGCATCCAGGCGCAGCCACTTCTGCTGGCGGCCGGGATCGATCATCTCCTTCGCCACGCGAAGGATGTCGTCAGAGCAATGCAGCCCGCAATGTTCATAGATACGGCGCAAGACCAACTCGGGATCCTGTATCAGATCCTCATAGCGAAACGACAGCACGCGGCCTTCGCCAAGCCTGGCGAGATCCTCTCGGGCCATTCGATTGCCGCGCGCCCACTGGCGCGCGATCACTGTCAATTTTTGATGCTCCTGCAAATCCCGATCTATTCCCTTGTAGCGCGGTCCGTAGATCGACGTGTATTTTCTGTGTAGTATCCTCTTGGCGACTATCTGCTTTACGACGTCTCCCACGTAGTAATGGACTTGCGTGGCCGGCGTTTCTTTCAATAGTCGCAGAAGACCTTTGAAACTTTTTGCGCGCTGCCACTTAAGTTCCATGGAGCTTATATAGGAGAACGGATTCCTTGTAATATATAGAAATATAGCTTCTGGGAATATCTGGTGGATAAATGGCACGCGCAAGACGTTGGCGGGCGTATTTTCCATGATTTGCCGGTTGCCGTTCCGCAGCTGATAGTCGAGGAACCGGTTGCGAATGTAGCGCACGACCTTCTCGCTGGCGTCGGCTTTAACAAATTCGTCATGCCGCCGCGCCGGATCGGCATAGAGCCACAATGTTTTTGGCTCGTACCAGGTGACGACATCCGGGTGCAGCCCGATCAATTTCTGCGTGATGGTGGTGCCCGACCGGTAGTTGCCAATCAGAAAAATCGGAGGTTTCAACTCTGCTGTCGTCATGACAAGCCCCTATCGCTAAAGGTCAACCAGGATGCACGGATGCGCACGACAACGCGCTGCTACTGGTCTCTGAAGGCACGCATCATCTGGTCCGTCAAAGGCTTCATCAGGTATGAGAGCACCTTGCGGTCGCCAGTCCGTACGAACGCTTCCACCGGCATGCCGGGCGCCAGCGAGAGCGCTCCAAGCTTCTTCAGCTCCTGGGGGTCGGGGGTGATGCGCACCGTGTAGTAGATTTCGTTGGTATGCTGATCGCGCGTCACGTCTGCCGCGATCATGGAGACCATACCTTCCGTTTCGGGCGTGGTATGGACGTTGAAGGCCGTGAAGCGAAGAAGCGCGCGCTGACCGATCGAGAGCTGATCGATGTCCTGGGGTGCGGCCTTTACCTCGACCGCGAGAGCATCGGTGTCGGGCACGATCAGCATGATCGGATCCCCCGCGCCGATCACGCCGCCAACGGTATGGACTGCCGATTGATGGACCGTGCCGCTGGCGGGGGCGCGAATATCGATGCGCGACAGCTGGTCCTCGGCGGCGACCTTGCGCTCCTCGAACTCGGCGATTTTGGCTTCGACATCGCGCAGATCGCTCCCGGTCTCGCTGGAAAACTCCTTGTCCAGCTGCAGGATCTGCAGCTCGATTTCGGCGATCGCTCCCTTTGCCTGCGCAATGCTCGACACAAGTTGCGCCCGTTCACCCTCGATGCGCGTCGCCTCACGTTCATATTCGGTCAGCTTCGATTTGAGGGTGAGTTTCATTTCGACAAGACTGCGTATGTCGACGAGCTCGTCGTTGATCAGCTTGATCTCCTTCGTCTTTGCCGATTCCTGCGCCGAATAGCCTTCGATCTGCTTCCCGAACTGCTCGATGCGTTCGCGCAGGCGCGCCTTGTTGCCAGACACCTCGGTTCGACGAAGCTCGAACAGCCGCTGTTCGCTCGCCACCGTGGCAGCTATCTCAGGGTCGTTCATTCTCGCGACAAGCATCGGAGCAAGCGTGATGCGCTCGCTGCCGTCACGCTCGGCCTCGAGCCGGGATTTTCGCGCATAGAGCTCATCCAGGTTCTTCGTCACGTAGGCCAGGCTGGCACGCGGAACGGTGTCGCTGAGCTGGACCAGAACGTCTCCGGCCCTGACGCGGTCGCCGTCGCGCACAAAAATCTTGCCGACCACACCGCCGGTCGGGTGTTGAACCTTCTTTTCGCTGCTGTCGACGACCACCGTGCCGTGCGAAATCACCGCTCCCGAAACATCCACCGTCCCGGCCCAGACTCCCATTCCGCCGACGAGCAATGCGACGATGGTCGTGCCACCCAGCAGATTGCGACGGATCGACCGTCGGTTCAAAAGCGACACGTTCGAAAGGGCAGCTGTCATTTCCCCATTTCCAATCCGGGTCAGCCATCAACGCGGTGTCGGAGTGAGCTTGAAAACCGGCTGCAGGCCTGCGGTCACGGTCTGTGGCGCGGGCAAGAGTGTCGACAGAACGCTTTCCCTGGTGCCGAACATCTGCGTCTGGCCTTCTTTCATCACGAGCAGGAAATCCACTGTGCTGAGAATGTTCGGCCGATGCGCCACAATCGCTAAGATGCCGCCGCGGGCCTTGATTGCGAGGATGGCAGCGGCAAGCGCCATTTCACCTTCGGCATCGAGATTGGAGTTGGGTTCGTCGAGGACCACCAGGAACGGATCGCCATACAGCGCGCGCGCCAGCGCAATGCGCTGACGCTGGCCGGCTGAAAGCGCGGTTCCGCCCTCTCCGATCTGCGTCTCGTAGCCATTGGGGAGACCGATGATGAGCTCGTGGACGCCCGCGGCGCGGGCGGCTGCGACAATGGCCTGCGGGTCCGGCCCGGGATCGAAGCGCGCGATATTGTCGGCAACCGTTCCCGCGAACAGTTCGACGTCTTGCGGAAGGTAGCCTATGTAGCGGCCCAGCCGCTCCGACGACCACTGGTCGAGATCGGCGCCGTCCAGCTTGATACGGCCGGCCAGCGGTCGCCATGCGCCGACCAGCCCTCGAACCAGACTCGATTTGCCGGAACCGCTTGGTCCTATGATGCCGAGCACCGAGCCGGCCTCCAGGCTGAATTCCACACCTTGCACGATGATGCGCTGCGCGCCCGGCGCACCGATCGCGATGCGCTCCACAGTCAACTTCGACCCGGGCACCGGAAGCGCCATCGGTTGAGCGTCCTGCGGCAACCGGGCGAGCAATTTGCTCAGCCTGCTCCAGCTCTGTCGCGCCCCGACGAAGTTGCGCCAATGGGCGATGGCAAGATCGACGGGCGCCAGCGCTCGGCCTACAAGGATGGAGCCGGCGATGATGATCCCGGAGGTCGCCTCGCCCTCGATCACAAGCCAGGCGCCCACACCCAGCATCGCCGACTGAAGCATCAGTCGCAACGCACGAGCGAAACTGCCGAAACCGCCAACGATGTCGCTGACACGCTGCTGCAGCGCAAGATGTTCGCGGCTCGCTTCGCGCCAGTGGTCGTGCAGGCGCCTGCCCATGCCCATGGCCTGAAGCACCTCGGCGTTGCGGCGGCTGGCCTCGGCCAAGCTGTTGCGCCTCACGCTGCTTTGAACCGCGGCGCCCATAGGTCTGCGCGTGAGGATCTCCGTCGCGACCGTCAGGGTCACCAGCACCAACGCGCCGCAAGCGGCGGTTGTCCCGAGGGTCGGATGAAGGCTCCAGATGATCGCCAGATAGAAGGGCAGCCAGGGAAGATCGAACAGGGTGCCAGGCCCGGCACTCGACAGAAAAGTACGGATGTTGTCGAGATCGCGTTGCGGCTGCAATCCATCTCCCTGCTGGCCGATGTACAGGGGCAACCTCGAAACGGCGGTGAATACGCGTCCCCCAACCGCTTCGTCCAACTCAGCACCGATCCGGTTCATGATGCGGCCGCGCACAAGGTCGATGACTGCCTGCCCGGCAAACAGAGCGCCGGCCAGTATTGCCATGGCGATCAGAGTGGGGACGCTGCGGCTCGGCAGCACCCTGTCGTAGACCTCTAACATGAACATTGCGCCGGTCAGCATGAGGATGTTGCTCACGCCGCTGAAAACCGCAACGCCCGCAAAGGCTGCCTTGCAGGAACGCAACGCACTGGCCAGTTCGGAGCCGGGCGCCGGTTCCTTGGTCGGGGACGGGGCGCCGGCGTTCGCGAATGCGCCGGGCAAGTCGCTTCTTCGTCTCCGCCTTGCGCTGCGGACGGCTGCCATGAGGAGACCAAGGGCCGCGACCGCCACGAAAACCTGGAGGGCGCCCGGACCGGCCAGCAGGGCCTGCAGGTCGTAAAAATAGCGCCAGCCAGCCACGAGGTCCGTCCAGGGTCGCTTCTGCGAAACCCTGGCGAGATCAACAAAGCGTGGCAGAAACTCCGCACCCGCAAGCGCGGCGGCGAGGAGGAGCAGGATTGCAGCGGGAAGTCGGACGATGAGGCGGCGGCGCGGGGCCTTGCTCGACTTCTTGCGGCGCGCAGTTGTGCGGGGGCGCTTTGGCGGCCGCTGCTTCGTCTTGGCATGGAAATTCGCCCGGCGGGGACGCGCTCCAAAGGCCGTCAATGCTGTGCCAAAGATCACGTCAAAATTCCGAAGATATCTGCTGCTCTATTGGCCGACCATGCTGCGCTGGACGGCCGGATTTTGCACTTTGGGAGAGGTACCAGAGTCCGGAGCGTAGAACCCCTTGTTGGCCACGACGGAAACCTCGATGACGTCGCCGGCTCTCACTTCCGTGTTTTGATCGGCGACGATGTCGTGGGCGATCTTCTGGTCGCGCCTGAAGATGGAAATCCTCACCGAGCCCTGCAGGTCGTCGAAGGTTCTCTGTTCGCCGTAAGTGAAGATAAAGAGAAGCTTGTCGGCCACGTATCTGATTTGACTTTGGATTTTTCCGAGCTCAACTTGCGCGTCCTGGGTCTGGCCGATCAATTCCATTTCGTGACTTTGGTGCTTCTTTCGCAGCTCGCTTTCAGCGTTCAGCATCGCCTGCTGCGCCTGTTCCTGCTGCAATTCCGTCTGCGCCAGTTCAGCCCGATAGCTGGTATGTGCTCGTTCCGCCGTCAACACATTCGAGTTCGTTATCAAACCCTTTTCCCGCAGAGACCGGGCAGACTGCAGTTCTTGCAGTTGGATGTTCGCGGTCTTTTCACGTTCTTCCCTGGCCGCGGCTAGCATGGCCGCTTCCTTCTTCGCCCGATCCAGCGAGGCCTCCAGGTAGGAAACGTCATCCCGATACGCGGCAAGGCGGGCGTCCAGCTGCTGCTGTTCGGACGCGATGATGCCGTCAATCAATTGCCCGCCAAACTCGACGGGCGAATCGGGCGGAGCGACGAAGGACTTTTCCAGTCGACTTTCCGCCTGGAGCCGAGCAAGACGGACCTTCAGGCGATATTCTTCAAGCGCCAGGTTTGAGCGCGCGCTTCGCAGATCAGCTATTTCCAGGGCGGGCTCCGTGTTGCCCACAGCGCTGGCGCGAAACCCGCCTGCTATAGCGAGTGCATGGCGAACCGTTATTCCGGGTTGAAACGGATAGGATCCGGGGTGGGCCACCGTTCCGGAGATAAAAAATGGCCGGTATTGTCCGATCTCCACTTTCACGAACGGCTGGAGGATCAGCTTCTGCTGCTGAAATGCTTGCTGGATGGCCTGCGAGAGGGCAACGGTGGTCAGGCCGCGCGCTTTGATATCACCCAACATTGGCAGTGAGATCGAGCCCCGATCATCGACAACGACCTCCAGCGGATAGGATTGTTCGCCGATCACGGACACACGCAGGATGTCACCGGTGTCGAAGGTGTATCCATCCGCGCGGGAGGCACTTGCGGTGAGCAGTACAATGGCAACGGCAAGCCCACCGATCATTGCGAGCATGCTGCCGACCGCGGGTTCGAAGTTGGAAACTAGCCGTCGGCACCAGCCCTTCATGCGCAGAGGCTTGGGAGGAAATTGCTGGTCAATACGCATACGCATCGTCGGTACTCCGGTTGTCTAGCCTGCTGCCATCGGGGCCCGCCGACATTCGCCGGCGGGAGCGTGACACGAGGTTCTTCCTATGGTTCGAGAAGTAAGCCTGCATTGCGAACTCCATCGGAGCAGCGAAGGCTGATCAAAATCCGTGCAGCCCGAAGGTTTGCCCGGCGAGGCGGTCACGAATTCTTGCCTCGTTTGGCCTGGCGGCCGAAGGGGCGGGCTCGAGCACCGATTGATAAATCTGCTCGACGCTTTCGCACATGGCGTCCAGCCCCCAGGACGACAGGTCGGTGCGTTTCGCGCCGTCGGCAAGTTGAGTGCGGTGCTGCTGGTTCTCGAGAAGACCGGCGACAGCCGCCGCCGCGGCGCCCACATCCTCGGCCGGGGTCACAATTCCGTTCACGCCATGGCGAACAACCTCTTCCACGCCGGGCAAATGCGAGACCACGCTGGCTCGACCGCCGGCCAGATACTGCATCATGACGCGAGGCAATCCCTCTCGCATCGAGGTCAGCACGCACACGTCCGCCAGGCTGATCAGTCGTTCGGGCTCGCTATGGTAGCCGATCATGCGAATGTTGTTTGCGAATGGGGATCGTTCAATCGCCGATTCAACGTCCGAACGCGCCGGTCCGTCACCGGCGAGGAGCAGTCGCACGTTTGGAACTCGGTCAACAACTTTGCCGAATGCCTCAATGAACTCGACGTGGCGTTTTCTCGGTTCCAGCGCGGCCAACATCAGGACCACCGGCGGCTTTGGCTCCCCGGCAGCCGTCCCCAGGAGCAGATGCGGATCTTGCGGCCACCGCGCGTTCGCGAAGCGTGCCAGATCGAAGCCGGAATGGACGACATGGTGCTGATCGGGGCTGCCCAGATGATTGGCGATGCAGATGTCGCGCATAGCCTGACTGACATCGATGAAAGCGCGCGTGAACCTCGCGGCCAGGCGTTCGGCGGCCAGGAACACCAGCCTCTGCCCGCGGCCGACATGCACGAAAGGCAAGATGTGGACACCGTGTATGATGCCGGGGATATTGGCTTCCTTGGCAGCGAGGCGGCCGACAATGCCGGCTTTGCTTTGATGGGTGTGCACGATGTCGGGCCGCCAATCACGCATAAGGCGGGTGAGCTGCCTTAAGGCGGAAACGTCGCGGGATGGCGAGATCGGATTGATGAGTTTTTCCAGCGTCACCACTCGCAGGGCTCCGGCAAGGGATGCCCGTAACCTCGGGTCGTATTCCGCGCCGTGAACCAACAGCACTTCATGGCCGTGCCGCGCCTGAGCGAGACAGCAAGCCAAAGTGTTCTCCTCGGAGCCGGCTCGAAGCAGTCTGGTGATCACATGGACGATCTTCATTTGCTTGTACCTCAGGGACATGAAATCCGAAGCGGCGGGAGATCGTGGGGATCGAGCGGGAGTGTCGCGGGGCGCCTTCCGCGGGTTTCGGGGCACGGGCCGGGCTCGCCTGTGGTTCGGCGCGATCGCGTAAAAGCTGCACGTCGGGGATGATGCGGGGCGGTTGGACCGCCCGATTTGCCTCTCAGAGAGACAGCCAGATATGCCTGAACAACTCGCGGCCGACGCTCTCTATGCCGGCGCTGGCGTCAACGGTCCGGATATCCTTGTCCTTCGCCCGCAGTTCCGCCATCAGGGATAGCCGCGCGTCGAACGCTTCTTTCCTGATGTCCCCGGGCTTTCGCTGTTCGGAGACCGCAAAGTCTGAAACGAGGTGCAAAACGAGGTGTGGGCGGCGTTCCGCCATCTTCTGGTAGAGTCGCTGCTCAAGCCGGGCGAGGGCTGACAGGCCTGGGACGGAGAACAGGCGAGCGGGGATGGTTGGCCCGTCCAGATATCCCCTGCCGAGCGCCTGCGGCCACCGGTCACAAATGACGATCATGCCGCGCGTCGACCATCGATGTGCGCGTTTCACCACAGCGTATCGCTCAAAAGCGATGAAAACCGCCCAAAACGCCAACGCGGCAGCGACAAGTCCTCCCTTCGACCAAGCCCGGCCGGAGGAATCGCTGCCATCGTTCTGGGCCAGGGACTTCAGGCGCCGTCTATGGGGAGAGACGACGGTCTGCAATGCCTTGCGAAGCCGCCATCCATTGCCATCGCCAGTTCCGACATAGACTTGGGCACACCCGAATTTCCACCCGAATATCTGCCTCAGCCGGGTAGCCTGAGTGCTCTTGCCCATGCCATCGGGACCTATCAAGGCCACCACGAATCCACCAGCTGCGGGCCGTCTCTTCGGTGGAAAGCGCCCCGGCAGCAAGCGGTGGAGGGATCTCAGGGCGAGATAGCAGGTCTTGCGCACCAGATGGACCGCCGCATCGGCGATAGCGGGGCGTCCCGTGTAACCACACATTTCGCGGATCGAACGCCGCAGCCTGGCCAGATCTCCGCGGTGGGCGGCCAAGGCGTCGGCGCTTTGCAGGAACCTGCAGCGCACCGTTCTTGCGCCGTTAAACGTGCAGTCGACGACCTGCAAGCCGTGCTCGTCCGACGCGGACGGCAGGCGCGCAAAGTGCTGCTTCCAACCCTCGTCGAGGGTGATCCATTGCCTCCACGGAAGCGCCGAGGCGCGGAAGGCGAAACGGGCAATCGCTATTCGAAGCTCGTCTTCGGGAGAGACCACCGGAACCGGCACGCCGTCGACGCAAATCGCCTCCCATCGCGTGATCGCCGCATAATCGAAAGCCGGATAGCGCTTGCGAAATTCCCGGCCGACGCGGGCACCGATATGCATATCGAGATGGAGATAGCGGCCATGCGTGAAGTCAGGCAGGAACCAGTCTTCTCTGCCGGCACAGACATTGTCGTAGCAGGAGAGGCTCACGCCGCGCCGGCCGTGCAATTGACAGACGATGGAGCAGAAGAGCGGGTAGTCATGCTTGTCCAAAAGCACATCCAGATCATCCCGTCCGGCAAATCCGTCAGGCACGGACGCGAGATCCTGAATAATTCCGTACCTCACGCCAGCTTCATTGAGTGCTCGAAACAGTTCGCTGGCAATCGGCAGTGCCGGCGTCGTTTCGATCGGCCTGAAAGGAGCGCCTCCGTCAGTTTGATACGGCGCTGCACCTGAGTGGCTGCCCAATGCGCCCGCGCCAACAGTCTTCGCCGACGCTGAAACATTCGCTCCCGGCGCCAACGTTTCCGCCACGATCTCCGCCTTGGCCTCCGTAGCCCAGCGGCGATACTGCTGCGGCTGCAGACGATCCCGAAGGTCTCCGGGCCCGGCCGGATGGAAGGCTGCCGATTTGGACTTGCGTGGTGTTTGCAAGAGATTTCTCGTGATTGGTCGCGGGCGAGCGTCACTCGCTCGTCGTCGCCGGAAACGTCGTGGAACTGGCCTGCGGTAAGTCCAAGCCCCTCGGTGGGCTGGTGTTCCTGGGATGTCGAACGACCAATCGTCCCAATGCCGGCCCGCAGGTTCTGACGTCACCTTCGCAGGCTACCGCACCGAGGGTGAATTGGGTGCCAACTCATCACTCCCTGCCGAGTATTTCGGCATCTGTGTAACGAAAGCGGTGAGTAAAAACTCACCGAGTAGTTTCAAGACACTATCGACAACTTGTCCCGATCAATAGTGATAGGAGTAGACCGGTTCATGATGTCGAGAAGAATTCTGACCGCTCCGGCGCTTCCGACATGATCAAGAATCCCGAGCTGGTCCGAAAACGGCCCGTCTATGATCCTGATTTTCTGGCCCGGCCTCAACAGGATGTCCGGGTGCAAAATCCCGTCCTCATCGGTTGCCGATATCAAGGATTCAACCACCCCATAAGGCGCCGGTACCGGCATGCCCTTGCTCATGACGAGCTTTCGGACGCCCACGGTCGAGTTGATCGGGTACCAGCTCTGCTGATGGACAGCCAGGCAGACGAACAGATAGCAGTCGAAATACGCGCTGGAGACGGTCCTGACCCTGCGGGCGTGCCGGACGGTTCGCCTGCGCTTGGGCAGATAGGTCCGGAAGTTCTGCGACAGCAGGTGCCGCTCGGCAAGGCTCTCGGAATGCTGGTGCGTTTGGACCACGCACCAGCGCGCAGCTTCGCCGCCGTGACTTTTGTCCGTCGAGTCAGGAAAACCGTTGTTGCAGAAGTTAGTGTGCAGCATGACGCAATACTGTCTCTTCCCTAATTGAGGTAGTAACTGTCCGAGACACTGCTTTCGAGCGACGTGTAACGGCCGTATCTGGGCAGCTTTGGTTCGTCCACCATCGTCAGGGCAATGCCGGCAAGCTTGGACCGATCGCCAAGATGTCGAATTCCTTCGGCAACGGCCTCGCGCGAGGTTTCCCGCCACCTCACGACGAAGACGACCTTGTCGACATGCCTGGCCAGGATCGAGGCATCGGCCGCGGGTCCGACGGGTGGTGCGTCAATGATCACCGTGTCGAATTTTCCCCGAACTTCCTCAAGCAGCGAGCGCATTCGCGCCGAAGCAAGAAGGGCAGGCGGGTTGCGGGTTCTTGCTCCTGCGGGCAGCATGGATATGCCCGAGCGTTCGTCCAGATGGATCGCGTTTGCGGCCTTCACCGGCAAGGTCAGGAGATCGACCAATCCGACCTTGTCAGCCATGCCGAAGAAGGCCGTGGCGGCCGAAAGACGCAAGTCCGCGTCGATGACCAGAACCCGTTCGCCGTCGGCAGCCGCCGAGCAAGCCAGGCTCAATGCCAGCGTTGTCTTGCCTTCCCCGGGCATCGCTGATGTCACGAGCACCAGGCGCGGCGAACGGTCCAGTTCCGGCGTGGCCTGGATACCGAGGCGAAGCCGCCGCACCGCTTCGCTGTACCTGGAGAGCGGTTTGCGCTCGAGATAGGCCACAGGCTGAGCATGGACGTCTTTCGACCAGCCTGACATCCTTGGCATCGACGCAAGAACCGGAACTGCCAATTCTTCCTCGATCTGCTTCTTTGCCATGAAGCCGGAAGCGAAGAGTTCACGCAGCACGGCGCCGGCGCCCCCGAAGAAGATGCCGAAAACCACACCCAAAGCCGCAAAAAGAGGCCTGTTTGGGAAGCTTGGCGCGCCAGGAACGCTCGCATCGGTGATTACACGCACGCCGCTGTTGAGGAGGGTGGATTTCTCTTCGGTGAGCTTGGCGCGTGACAGGAACGTCTCAAAGAGTTCCTTGTTCGCGGCCGCGATCCTCTCCAGATCGCGTAACTGGACGCCAACCTGACCTTCGATTTCGGAGCGGTTGGATACCGAGTCCAGGGCGCGAGCCAGAGAAGCCTCCCGAGCTTCGGCCGCGTCGACCTCGTTCTTCAGATTGCCGATCAGGCGCTGGACTTCGGCAGCGATCTGTCCCTCGATGTCGCGGCGCTCGGCCTGAGCGGACAAGACCTCGGGATGCCGCTCGCCATACTTCAATTTGAGGTCGGCTTCCCGCCGGGTCACTCCGGAGAGCTGAGCCCTGAGCGCGTTAATCACCACCGACTGCAGCACGTCCGGAATCGACTGGATGTCACCTCCGGCAGCCTGTACCTTGCTAACTTGCTGATATTGCGAACGTTTCTCGGATAACTCGGCGCGCGCGTTGATTAGGGCGACGTTCAACTCGGACAGCTGCTGGTCAGTCAAGCTGCCCGCCTGCGTCGCCACTAAATTGTGATCGATCCGAAACTTCTGGACAGCTTGCTCCGAACGGCTGAGCTCCGCTCGCAGATAGGCGGCCCGATCGCTGAGCCACGAGGAGGCCTTCTGGACCCCTTCGTAACGGGACCTTATTCGATCTGCTACATAGGCCTGGGCAATCGCGTTCGCGAGCGATGCCGCTTTTTCCGGATCGTAGGCGCCTACATCAAGCTCAATGACGTTGCCAAGCCCGACACGCGAAACTCCCAGCGCGTTCTGGAGCCATATCAATGCTCCCGGTCCTATCTTGGGGTCTTCCGCCAGCTTTTGGCTGTCGACGACCTGCTGAAGAAGTGACGCAGACCTCAAGACAGCGATCTGACTTTCAATGAACGTTGGATTGTCAGAAAAATCAGAATTGGAGTAATCCTGTGGAGTCATATAGTCGATCGGAGCGTCAAGCAATATCTGAGAGACGCCGGTGTATGTTGTCGGAAGAATATATGCGGCAGCCATAAACAGTGTGAAAGTGATGACGGCAATTCCGCACACCAGCTTCCACCGACGAAGAAAGAAATCGAAGACTTCCCTGACGTCGAGGGGCAGGAATTCCCGAATCATCCTCGGATTATCAGTTGGATTGGCCATTTCCCGAATCCTCACGATCGACAGCACAACTCCCAGCCCTTCAGCGTCGGCTGAATGGCGTTCATTTCAAAATGGGTCGGGCAGCTAGCTGTTATGCGCTCTCAAACGCATGAATCGTAAGGGTTGGTGTCCCGCCGACATGTCCAAATCGCTCTTCTGCGCCCACTCACCGATCGCGTCACCGGTAAGGCAGAAACATATCAGCTTCGCGGACATCGCCGCCATTACCATTATTGAGTAGTAACTCGGCTAAAGGTCGATCTGGTCTACCCCGTATGCCTCTCCGAGCTTTAAGAAGTCGCCGAGACACCTTCCTCTCGCCCTTCAGGGAGGTCCACTACAACGCTACGATCGTCAAGGATGCTCCTGACGATGAGAGAAGCGGCCGGCCTCGGCAGTTCTGAGGTTGACATGGACACTTATAGCGAAGTCGTTCCGAGTTTTGCAGGTTGGGTGCTCGACGGTCCCGGGGTCATTCTTCTGCTGGCGGCAACCCTGCCGCTGATGCTTCTTCTTAAGGGCCGGCCGCTGGGCTACGGGACCCTTGCCGTCATTATCGGCACTGTCATGTTGCTATTGTTGGGTATCGAGAATTGGGCGGGGGCGATCGCCGCCCTTCTCGCCTATTGCGTCCTCGTTTCATTGGCCTTGCTTTCCACCTGGAGGCGTATGAAGCAAATCGAGGACCGGCTCGCATTGGTCGCGTCGGCAATAGACGGCCTGGAAGTCGCCGAGGAGAGGCGACAGACCTACAGCGTCAGGCGTTCGCGCCGGAAGCCGGAAGCCGGAGCAATGGTGCAAACCGTCGCGGTCGGCGCGACGGACAATCCAGAAAGCGAGACGCGATATATCCCAGGGCCGCCTTGGCAAGAGCTGCAAGCGCCCGGTCCGCGACCTGAATCCGCGGCTCCGGCGTCAACGCAATCGGCAGGGCGCAATTTTGCCTCATCGACGGGTGGGGGCCCCTGACAACAAGGTTCGAAGACAAGGATCGGTGTTCCGGCGGCAGGTTCTCGGGCAGCCTGTCCGGACCGACAGCGCGGTTCAACTTTTCGCTGCATCCGCAGCGTCGCGCGTAATGACGAGACTCTCGGCCTCCCGCCGGGGCTTTGCGATGGTCCAGACGATACTGTCGGGCGCAGTATGCGGGATCGGTGCGGTGGGGCCTGCATTTCGACGGCATGCGGGCACGCCGCGGCATGCTGCTTGGCATCGGTGCGGCACGAGCTGTTGTTCCGAAGTCATCGTGCGCTGCAAGCCAAAGCTGTGCTGGCTGAGCGACTTTAATATACCAAGGGTGTAGGGTTGTACCAAAAGGTGGTAGACTGCGCTGCAATTCGGATGAGGTGACAGATGGAACTTTTTGCCTAGTCGATAGTTGCAGCTTCAGGTTGACCCGGGGGGGGTGGATCATGGGCTTGGGCGATTCGGGGAAATGAACTTATCGAAGCAAGTTGGATTGGTGAAAGGACCCACGCTTGCTGACGCAAGCTGGGAAAGGGGAATCTCTGTACTGCCAGGAGCCGTGCGCCGCACCTATGCGGCCAACGCGACTATTGCAGGCGAATACCACACCAAATCCTCTATTCTGATTATGATCGCCGGCTGGGCGGCATTTGCGAAGACATTGCCGAATGGCTCACGTCTCATCGTCGATTTTGCGCTTCCTCGCGAAATTGCGGTGATCGAGTTCGCCGGAAAAGCGGGCGATACGGTGACGGCCCTCTCGGACGTTATCGCGATTGAGCTGGCCGGCCCCGTCCGTACATGTTCTGCGCGTTATCCGCAGTCCATCTGCGAAGCAATCCTGCGGGCTGAGGCGGATCGATATTCAAGGGTTGCGGAACACCTGGCAAGCGTCAGCAGAAGGGGTGCCGTTGAACGCACGGCCCATTTCCTTCTCGAACTGGCCTGCCGCTCACATCGATCGGCAACGAGCTATCCGGCCCGCTTTGAATGCCCGCTGACCCAGGGCGAACTGGCCGATGCGTTGGGACTTTCGGCTGTGCATGTGAGTCGCGTGTTGAAAACGTTGCGTCAGACCGCCCTGGCCTCATTCCGGTACGGCGTCGTCGAGTTGCATGATCTTCCGGGACTGATCAAAACAGCCGGATTTGATCGCTCCTACATTTCGAGCTGATGCAAGGCGCTCAGGCCTGGCACGGGCAGTTCATCGCGCGGAAGTGCTGAACTGCCCAAACCGTTTGGGCCAAATCGTCTCCTTCCGGCCAGCTTATTCTTCCAGCGCAAGCCCCAATTCGGCGCGCCGTCGCAGCCAAAGACTTGCGCGGTAGCGAGGATCCCGGGTGCGGTCATGGATCGTATCCAGGATGCGCAAAATGCGGGCAGGGCCGAGCTTGTTGCCCCACTCCAGAGGTCCGTGGGGATAGCCGAGCCCCAGCCGTACGGCGGCGTCCACATCCGCCGCCGATGCAATCTTTTGCTCGATGATCTCGCTGCCGATATTGACGATCATCGCGACCACGCGCTGGCAGACCGCGCCGCAACTATCGCTCACCAGGGTCGCCTTGCGGCCGGCGCTTTTGGCAAGCGCGAGGGCGGCGCTCCTGGCCGTGTCGGATGTCGCCGCCGACGCGACGAGCGTGACGTGACGGTCCAAGCCGAAATAGGGATCGAACCCGACGCATAGTGAAGGTGAGAGGCCAAGACGCATCGCGGCGCCGGCGACATCGTGCCCCTCCAACCCTACGAGGATGAGGCCGTCTCGCCCTAGCGCCTGATCCTGGCGACCGCAAACAGTGGCGCCGGCCGACGCGACCAGTTTTTGCATTTCGCCGGCGTCATTGTCGGCCAGAACGGTGACGCGGTCCGGAATCCCGGCGGTTTCCGCCGGCTGTGTCGATGCGGGCGGAACGGCTTGCCGGTTGCCGTCGTAGGCATAGAAGCCGCGTCCGGTCTTGCGCCCGAGCAGGCCCGCCGCCACACGCTGCGCCGCGATGACGGAAGGGCGGTAACGCGGATCCTGATAGAACTGGTTGTAGACACTCTCCATCACCGGGTGGGAGACATCGAGCCCGGTAAGGTCCATCAATTCGAAGGGGCCCATCCTGAAGCCGGCGGCGTCGCGCAGGATCGCATCGATCTCGGCGATCGAGGCCACGCCCTCCCGCAGCATGGCCAGGGCCTCGGTGCCGAAGGCGCGGCCGGCGTGATTGACGATAAAGCCGGGCGTGTCGCTGGCGACGACGGGCCGGTGGCCGAAGCGGGCCGCAAGCTCGACCAGCGTGTGCTCCACCTCAGGCGCCGTGTGAGCTCCTGAGATGACCTCGACCAGTTTCATCACGGGCACGGGATTGAAGAAATGGTAGCCGGCAATCCGCTCAGGTCGCTTGGCCGCGGAAGCGATCGCCGTGACGGACAGCGAAGAGGTGTTGGTCGCGATGATGGCGTCCGGCCTGACGATTGTCTCCAGCGCCTCGATGAGCTGACGTTTGGGGTCGAGACGTTCGACAATAGCTTCCACCACCAGATCGGCGCCTGCCAGTCGCTCAAGTGTTTCGGCAGGTTCGATATGGGCGAGCAGCTTCTCGACCACGTCCGAGCTGACTTTGCCGGCGGCTGCCCTGGCGCGCTGACGCGACGCGATTTGCTCGATGGCCGCCGCCGCCTTTCCGGGGGCATCATCGACCATCATCACATCGATGCCTGCCGCCGCCAGGACCTCCGCTATGCCGGAACCCATCACCCCGGCGCCTACGACACCGGCTTTCCCGATCCGACTGATGGACTCCCCTCCCGCGCCTGCCAAGTCAGCGCCCCTTGAACGAGGGTCTGCGCTTCTCCAGGAAGGCGGCAATGCCCTCCCGTTTGTCCGCGGTATCGAAAAGCAGCTGGAAGGCTTTGCGTTCCAGCCTCAAGGCGGTTTCCAACGGAGCGTCTTCGCCGTTGACGACCGCCTCCTTGATCTGCTCGACGGCCAGCGGCGGAAGACGGCCGATCCTCTCAGCGATTTGCAGCGCATGCTGCAAGGGCTGGCCCTCATCTGTCAGGGTGCTGACCAAGCCGGCACGCTCGGCATCCTCGGCCGAAAACATGTCGCCGGTGAGAAGGAGCATCAGCGTCTTGTATTTGCCGATTGCCCTGAGCAGGCGCTGGGTGCCGCCGGCGCCCGGCATCAAGCCGAGCTTGACTTCAGGCTGGCCAAAAGTGGCTGACCTTGCGGCGACGATGATGTCGGCGTGCATGGCAAGCTCGCACCCGCCGCCCAGCGCGAAGCCTTCGAGCGCGGCAATGACCGGCTTCGGGCACCTGGCGATCGCGTCCCAGTAGCGGTGGGTGCGCTGCAGAAGCATGTCGGCCGAGCCGAGCTTTTCAAACGCTTTTATGTCGGCTCCTGCAGCGAAGTTGCCGCCGCGCCCAGCAATGACGATCGAGCGGATTTCCGTGTCCTCGGAAAAGCTTGCCACGGCGGCGGCCAGCTTCTCCCGCACTTCGAGGTTGAGCGCGTTGCGCACTTCGGGACGATTGATTTCGACCAGCCCCACCTTCTCGACAGGGCGGCTCTCGACGACAAGGAGGGAGTCTTTCGCGGAACTCATTTCGTGCTGCGGAAGCTAACTGGGAACTTCATACCCGAACTATGGTCAGCGGCCGCGAGGCCCGCAAGGATATTGTTTGCTGCGACCGGTGCGATCAGGGCGGTCCGCAGGCCTGAGGCGGCTTCTCAGCGTCATGCTTTCGCTCGAGCTCCGATGAGTTCTATCCATTAACGATGCTCCAGCAAGATGCGCGTCACATGCTCGGCGATGGCCAGGCTCGAGGTCAGCCCAGGGCTTTCGATGCCAAATAGATTGACCAGGCCCGCGATGCCATGCGTCCCGGTATCCTGGATGACGAAATCGCTGTTGGCTTCGCCGGGACTGGAAAGCTTTGGCCTGATACCGCTATAGGCCGGCTGCAGGCTGCCGTCGGCCAGTTCCGGCCAGTATTTGCGGATTTCAGCATAGAAGCGGGTGCCGCGTGCCGGGTCGACGCGGTAGTCGAGCGCATCGGTCCATTCGACGTCAGGCCCAAAGCGCGCCGTGCCGCCGAGGTCGAGCGTCAGATGGACGCCAAGCCCGCCGGGCTCCGGCACGGGATAGATGAGGTGCGAAAAGGGCGCTCGCGTCGCCACTGAAAAATAGTTGCCTTTGGCATAGCGAAGCCCGGGCAGGAACCGGCGATCGAATCCTGTGATCGAGCCGGCAAGCGCGACAGCGCCGAGGCCCGCCGCGTTCACGAGCCGCGATGTGGCGATCTCGAAATCTTCGCCGCTCCCCGTGCTGGTTGTGTGGAGAACGATGCGGTCGGCTTCGATCCGGCCCGACACGATGGGGGTGTTGAGCGACAGCAGCGCACCGCTTTCCTCGGCATCGCCGATCAGGGCGAGCATCAGCGCGTGGCTGTCGATGATGCCGGTGGAGGGCGAAAGCAGCGCAGCGGTGCAATGCAGCGCCGGCTCCAGCGCGTGAGCCTCGGCGGCGGAGAGGAAACGCAGGTCATCGACACCGCAGGCCGCGGCATTGGCTCGAATGTTGGCAAGCACCGGCTCCTGCGCATCATCGGTCGCGACGATCAGCTTGCCGCAGCGCCGGTGCGGAATCGAGCGCTCGGCGCAGTAGCGATAGAGCATCTCGCGTCCGGCCACGCAGAGCCGCGCCTTGAGCGAGCCTTGCGGATAATAGATGCCGGCATGGATGACTTCCGAATTGCGCGAGCTCGTCTCGGTGCCGATGGCATCCGCCGCTTCGAGGATCAGCGTGTCGAAACCTTGCGCGGCAAGGCCGCGCGCGATCGCGAGGCCCACCACGCCGGCACCGGCAATTACGCAGTCAACCCGTTCCATGCCCAGTCCATTCGGTTGCGCGAGCGGCGCCTCACAGCGCTTTCTCAAGGATCATTTGCCTGTTGTCCATTGCTGTAGGGCAATCATGTGCCCGCCGCGGCTTGCGAGACCGACCATGCGCCAGGTTCCCATGGCGCTATCGATCCTGACAGGGCGGCTCTTGCGGCTTGAACGTGCGATGATGCATCACAGCTCAGACACGAGGGCAAATTTCGGACTTCTCGACCAGCGAGATGGTCCTACACTCGCAGACAGGAGCCATCATGGACGCCAGACCGAATTCCCCTGAAGCCCGCGACATCCGCTACCACATGCACGCCTACACCAATGCCCGCAAGCACCAAGAGACGGGACCGCTGGTCATCGAAAAGGGCGACGGCGTCTATGTCGAGGACATTGCCGGCAACCGCTATATCGAGGCGATGGCCGGCCTGTGGAGCGTTGCCGTCGGCTTCTCGGAAAAGCGACTGGTCGAGGCGGCCACGCGGCAGATGTTGAAGCTGCCCTTCTACCACGATTTCGGCTCTAAGGCGCATTCGCCGCTGATCGATCTGGCCGAGAAGCTGGTGCAGATGGCACCGGTGCCGATGAGCAAGGCCTACTTCACCAATTCGGGCTCCGAGGCCAACGACACGGCGATCAAGATGATCTGGTACCGGTCGAACGCGCTCGGCCAGCCGACGCGCAAGAAGATCATCAGCCGCAAGCGCGGCTATCATGGCGTCACCATCGCGTCCGCAAGCCTGACCGGGCTGCCGAACAATCATCTGTCCTTCGACCTGCCGATCGCCAATATCCTGCACACCTCGACGCCGCACCACTGGCGCGATGCCGAGCCCGGCGAAAGCGAGGAGCAGTTTTCCAGCCGTCTGGCCGACGACCTGGAAAAGCTGATCCTCGCAGAGGGGCCGGAAACCATCGCCGCCTTTATCGGCGAGCCGATCATGGGCGCCGGCGGCGTCGTCGTTCCGCCCGCCGGCTATTGGGGAAAAATCCAGGCGGTGCTGTCGAAATACGACATTCTTTTAGTGGCCGACGAGGTCATCTGCGGCTTCGGCCGCACCGGCGAGATGTTCGGTTCGCAGACCTTCGGCATCAAGCCCGACATCATGGTGTTGTCCAAGCAGATCTCGTCGTCCTACCTGCCGATCTCGGCGCTGCTGATCAACGACAAGGTTTTCGAACCAATCGCCGACGAGAGCGATCGCATCGGCACCTTCGGCCACGGCTTCACCGGCGGCGGTCATCCTGTCGCCGCGGCCGTCGCGCTGGAAAACCTCAAGCTGATCGAGGAGCGCGACCTTGTCGGCAATGCGCGCACGGTCGGCGCGCATTTGCAGGCCAGGCTGCGCAAGCTCGGTTCCCATCCACTGGTGGGCGAGGTGCGTGGCGTCGGCCTGATCGCCGCCGGCGAGCTGGTCGCCGACAAGGCGAGCAAGGCGCCATGGGGCAAGCCTGCGGCTCTCGGTGCGCTGGTCAATGGGTTCATGCAGCAGAACGGCGTGATCTCGCGCAACATGGGTGATGCGATCGCTTTCTGTCCGCCGCTGATCATTACCGAGACTCAGGTCGACGCTTTGGTCGACGCGTTCGAACGGTCGCTCGAGGCCGCGCTGCCGCAGGTCCGGCCACAGGGCTGAACCATCGATCACTATGGGAGCGCCGTGTCGGCTGGGTCAGGTCGGCATTTCCGAACTGACCTGCTTGCGAGGCATGGTTATTCGGGCTTGTCGTCCGGATGACCGAGCTCGCAGAACCAGCCGCCGAGATATTTCACCGACGGCCTCCTTGGGTCGAGAATTGGCGTCTTCGCCTCGACGGCGGCCCGGAACGGCTCGGCGCTGTCCTGCGGGATGAATCCGAGATGATCGGCGCCGCTGTTGTCGACCATCTTCAGCTTGTTGTTGGATAGGCCGAACGAGATGGTGTGGCCGACGCGCGGCGCTGTCAGGGATGCCTCGACCAGGCGCACGCAGTCGGCGAAGGAAAGATACGACCACAGCATGCGCCCGTCGGCCGGCTCGGGGAACGACGAGAAGATGCGCAGGCACACCGTCTCGATGCCGAACTTGTCCCAATAAAGCCGGCTGAGGCTTTCGACGAAATTTTTCGACACGCCATAGAGGCTGTCGGGGCGCACCGGCGCGTCGACGCCGATATGCGCCTCGATCTCGTGATAGCCGATGGCATGCACCGAGGAAGCGTAGACGACGCGCTTCACGCCGTGTTTCCGGGCGCCTTCATAGATGTGGTAGGAGCCGCGAATGCTGGAATCGAGGATGGTCTGCCACTCGCATTCGAGCGGCGCGCCGCCGAAATGCACGATCGCATCGCAGTCCTTGGTGGCCGCGATGGTCGCCTCCATGTCGGCAAGATCGAAGACGGCTTCTTCTTCATGAGGCGCAAGATCGCTGAACGGCCCGCGGCCCGCCAGGCGGATCTTGCTTGCCAGCGGCACCAGTCCCTTGCGCAATTGCGAGCCGAGCCGGCCAGCGGCACCGGTGATCAATATACGTTCGTAGTGCGGCATCGTTTACTCCACTTGCGCGACGGCGGCATTGATCCGCGAGATCGCCTCGGCCAGCACCCCTTCGCCAGTCGCCGTCGAGATGCGGAAATAGGGTGACAGTCCATAGGCGACGCCCGGCACCGACGCCACGCGTCCTTCGTTGAGAAGATAGTTGGCCACGGCCGCGTCATCCCCCAGGACGACGCCCTTGGGCGTCTTGCGGCCGATCAGGCTGGCGCAGCCGATATAGGCGTAGAAGGCGCCTTCCGGCGGCGACAACGTCAGTCCGTTTATCTTCCTGATGCCGTCCACTACCAGGTTGCGGCGCGCCTCGAAGGCCTGCCGGAAGCGCGCGACTTCATCCTGCGGACCGCTGAGGGCGGCGACGGTCGCGGCTTGTGCGATCGAGCACACCGAGGTGCAGGACTGGCTCTGGATCGTCGACATCGCCTTGATGAGTGGCGCGGGGCCGGCTGCGTAGCCGACGCGCCAGCCGGTCATGGCGTAGGACTTCGAGACGCCGTTGACGATCAGGGTGCGGTTCTTGAGCTCGGGGCAGCCCTTGCCGAAGGAGACGAATTCGCGTCCGTCGAAGAGGATGTGCTCGTAGATCTCGTCGGAAAGGACCAGCACCTGCGGGTGTTTTGCCAGCACCGCGCCCAGCGCCTTGAGATCGGACGCGGAATAGACCGCACCGGACGGGTTGCCGGGCATGTTGAGGAAAAGCCACTTTGTCCTTGACGTGATTGCCTTTTCCAGCAGCGCCGGCGTCAGCCGGAAGCCTGTGGTCTCCGGGCATTCGACGACGACGGGCGTGCCGCCGAGCAGCTTCACCATTTCCGGATAGGAGACGAAATAGGGCGCCGGCAGGATCGCCTCGTCGCCTGGCTCCAGCGTCGCCATCAGCGCGTTGAAGATGATCTGCTTGGCGCCGTTGGCGACGACGATGTCGTCGGCCGTGTAGTCCAGGCTGTTCTCGCGGCGGAACTTGCCGGCCACGGCTTCGCGCACTTCGATGGTGCCCGCGGCGGCGGTGTAGAGCGTCTGTCCGGCCTTGGCGGCAAAATGCGCGGCATCGATGATGTGAAGCGGGGTCGGGAAATCGGGTTCGCCCAACCCGAGGTCGATCACGTCCACACCCTTGGCGCGCAGCGCCTTGGCGGCCTGCGAAGCCGCCATGGAAGCCGAAGGCTTCACCGCCGAGAGGCGCGAGGCAACGTAACTCATTGGTCGTTCTCCGAGATGTAACCCTTGGATCGGTCGTTGGCCCGCGCGGCGGCGCTGCGCTTGGCTGGATCGCCATAGCCGCCGCCGCCCGGCAGTTCGAGGATCAGCCGCCGCCCGGCGGGCACGTGTTGCCAGCCCTTGGGGCGCATCTTTGTGCCGTCGTCGAGCTTGACCACGCCGGCGACGCCGGGCTCGCCGCCATTGCGTCCGCGCGGGGGATGGTTCACGCGGTCGAACATGGCGGAGAAGTCGAACTCGTGGCCGTCGGTCGCGGCGATCTCGATGATCTGACCCAGGCCGCCGCGGAACTCGCCGTCGCCGCCGGAATTCGGCCGCAGCTCCTTGCGCCAGATCACGATCGGACCGGTATGCTCCGTCGCCTCGATCGGCATCGTATGGACACCGGACGGGAAGGCCGTCGCCGACAAGCCATCGAGCTCAGGCCGCGCGCCCATGCCGCCGGAGTTGAACATCAGCACTTCGGCGCGGCGGCCGGACGCGCCGGCGACGGGCCGCGCCGAAATGTGGATGTTCCACAGCGCGCCGGCGCCTTCGGCGAGGATCTTTCCGGGCAACGCCTTGGAGAACGCGCCAAGCACCAGATCGGGCACCATGTGGCCGAAGATGTGCCTCAATGCCACCGGGGCCGGCCGCACGGCATTCAGGATGTTGACCGGCGAGGACACGGTGAAGAAGGCGAGCGAGGCGGCATTGTTCGGGATGTCGGGCGCCACCATGCATTTCAGCGCATAGCAGGCATAGGCCTTGCTGTAGATGATCGGGCAGTTGATGCCCCAGCGGCTCATCGGGTCGGTGCCGGTGAAGTCGACCTCGACATGGTCCTCGCGGACCGACACAGTGGCCGCG
>NZ_RZSF01000440.1:0-4431 GCF_004023325.1 Mesorhizobium sp. M1A.F.Ca.ET.072.01.1.1
CTGCGTGCCGGCATAGGCGCGATAGCGCTCTTCGAAGCGGCCGACAGCCCTGGCCAGCGCTTGATACTCCTCGAGCTGACGGCGGTCCTCCTCCAACTGGCCCAGCGCCTCGGCGACATCGCCGAGCAGTTCGGGCGCGAGCGGCGGCAGAGCCTCGGTCAAGGCGTTCGAAAGGGCGGTTTCGTCGGGCTTTCTGGAGAGTTGCGGCTGGCGAAGCTGGATCAGAGTATCCATCAACGCGTCGTAGCGCCTGGTGCCCAGATGGAAAAGGCGCTCGTCGACGGCACGGCGGTAGCTGGCGGCGGTGTCGAACAGCTGGCCCCGACCTTCGAGGGCATCGCGCAGACGTTCCCTGGTCAGCACCACCCGTTGGGCGCTCGTCAGCCACAAATCCTGGCTGATGCGCGGCGCATCGTCCGCGTCCTCGATCAAGAAGAACCAGCTGTCGACCTGCGGACGGGCAGCCGTCGCTGACAGGCCGACGCCGAGCGACAGATAGCGCGGCGCACCGTCTTCGGCGATGCGGCCGAACTCGATCCACGCATAGCCGATGCGCCGGTCGTAGCTGTTCATCAGCAGGTTCCAGGCCATCTTCTTGCCACCGTCCCCGTCGGGCTCGATGCGCGAGGGCTTGAGCTGCGCATCGAGAAGCAGCGGCAGCGTCAGCGACAGCACTTTGGACTTGCCGGTGCCGTTGTTGCCGCGCAGCAGCAGATGGCCGTCGCGGAACCAGAATTCCTCGCTGTCGTAGTGAAACAGCTCCACCAGGCCGAGGCGCAGGGGCTGCCAGCGTTCCCGTGTCGGCACCGGCAAAACGGGCTTCCCCGGCTGCGCGGCGATCAGGACAAGGCGGTCGTTCATGTCAATCCGAAGAGGGGACCGACGGCAACGGCCGGCACGTCGCGGGTTTCGCGGATTTGCGCCTCGCCCAACGCGAAGCGGGCGAGCGCAGGGAGCGGATAGACGGTGCCGTCTTTCAACAATGCGAGCTGTAGCTTTTCCAGTCGTTCGATTGCGATGGCGGCGAGCTCGCGTTCGGCGCCTGGCTCGCGTGCCGACTTGCGCCAGTAGCGACCGTAGCGTGTTCTGGCTTCGCGCAGGAAATCGGCAATATCGTGTTCCCGGAAGCCCCGGACGAGTTCCGGCGCTAGCTCGGCGCCATTCGATTTTCGCTGCCGTTGGCCTGCGGCCAGATGCTCGGCGACAAGCAACGTCACATGCGCGTCCGTGCCTTCGGCGGGCATGGCAACGTCGGTCAAAAATCCCGTCTCATCGACCAGCGCCAGCCCCTCGGCGCGCTGCTCGGCAACGAGGCCGGCGGCGTCGCCGAGGCGGGCGGCCATGGTTCCGCGCTGATTGAGGAAATAGGCTCGGACTTCTGGATCCAAGGTCTCGATATAGACTACCGGATCGTCGAGAAGTCGGCGCGCGAGCTGGTGGCGCAGAGCCGTGCGGCGGCCTTCCTCGCTGTCCGCTACATGCCCGTCCACCAGCGCACGCAGCCGTTCCTCGAGCGTAGCCGGGGCCTCTTGCGGCATCCACGTCGACGGGCCGCGCACGGCTGCAAGCATACCGGCGAGCATACGGCGCTGCACGTCATAGAGTGCATCGGCCTGCTCGCCTCGGGCTTGTACGAATGTTTCCTCGTCGCCGGCCACACGATGAAGCACTCCCAGCCCCAGCAGGGTGCGGCATACCCATACGAGTTCGCGCCGCTCATGCTGGGCCTCGAGCGTGAAGGTGAAGTCGAGCCCCGGCTCGGCGGCGAGCTCCAGCAGCCTCTCGCCCAGCAGGCGCAGCGTGATTTGCGGGTCGGCACGCTCAAGCGCAGCGCAGGCAAGGCACAGTAGCACGTAGCGGCGACGATCATAGCCGGGCAGGCCGCGCGTGGCGTCGCTCACGGTTCCGGGATACTTGAAGAGGCGCGCGCCCTCGCGCTCGACCTGCAGCGGCCAGCCCGTCTCGCGCGAAAACCATTCCCGCAAAGCTTCGGCCTGACGGCGCACGGCGGCGAAATCCTCATGTGCCGGGCTCATCAACGGCGTCATCAGCAGCGCGCGCAGGCAGGCACGAAACTCCTCGCGCTGGAAACGCTGCTGCTGCAGACTGATGCTGCGGCCATCCCCACGATTGTCGCGAACCGCTTTCACAAGGCTCCTCGCAGGGGCGTGATGGTGATAATGTGGTCGCGCCCGGCGAACACGCCTCGCGGCGTATCGATGCGGGCATAGCTGTCGGCCGCAAGCGGCTTCAGGTGAATGTGTAGCAAGCCGTCTCCGGTCTGCCGTTCCACGGCCATCTCCGGCCCGGCCTGTTCGCTCAGCGCTTCTCCGAGTAGCCCCAAGAAAAGGCCAAAGGAAGGATTGTCGAGTTCACCCAAGTCGGAAAGGCGCGCCGTTTGGCCGGTGGCGAGGCGCTTGCGTGCCGCCTCGACCTGCAGCGATTCCTCCGCGATCTGGAGCGCCAGGAAAGCGCGATCCTCGGCGCGGTCGCGCACCCGCGGCAACGGTCCGCGCGGCGCGGCCTCCCCGTATTCGCGCAAGCGCGGATGGATTTTGAGCGGCTCGGCGTCAGCCCAAGAGGTACTGGCCGGAAGTGCATCGTCAGCATCGGCGTTCAGCGAGAAATGCCGTGCCGGATTGAGCGCGAAGGCGGCGCGCGCGAGACGGTTCGCCTCGCCATCATTAGTGCAAGCGGCGAACCAGCCAGCGAGCATGCGGAAGTCGGCCGAGCGATCGCTGCGGCCGCTGCGCCGCTCATTGAGGGCAGCAATCGCCACCAGCAGTTGCGGGATCGCCGAGCGCGCCCGCGCTCGCAGCAATTCGGCTTGCGGCAGCTCGTGGCCAGTGCTGAGAAACCAGCCGCGCAGTCCTTTCCAGCGTTCCCGCCAGCCTTGCAGGTAAAGGCCTTGCGCATTGGCCTGATCCTGCGCACTGCCAGGAGCGGCGTCGCGCGATTCGCGCTCTGCCACCTGACCCAACAGGGCGTCCACCCTTGGCTCCAAGGCGAGGATGAGGCGGGCGATGGTGTCGGAGCGGCGCACCAGATCGCCCATGAAGCGCTCCAGGTAATCGATCAGCCGCTTCTTGTAGTTTGCGACCGCGCTCGCCTCAGCTTGCTGCAACTCGATGCTGCGGGCGACGCCGGCCATGAATGCCTGAGCGTTTTCGGCCAGACCCTCGAACACGCGTACCAGATCCCGCAGCGTCTCGTGGATCTTGGCCACGTCCGGCTCGGGTTCGGCGGCCAGAGCTTCAAGCGCCAGCAGTTGGCTCGCTATGTCTTCGAGCGCCACCGTCTGCAATTCGGCACGTCGCTGCAACGTCTGCACGAAGACCGCCAATGCCGATTCCACCGCCTCGCCGCCCTGCGACAGACGGTAGAGAAACCGCGCGCGATAAAAATCGCTGAGACTGGACACGCGCGCGGTGTCCGGGTGCGATTCCAGATTGCCCCATTCCGCCAACTGGGCGAGGGCGCCGTTTATTTCCTCGATGCGTGGCGATCCGTTCGGCCATCGGGCTTCCGCGAGGACCTCGTCTGGTCTCAATTGAAGGCGATATTGCCGTTTCGCTGCGGCGAAGACGTCCATGATGCAGCGGTAGAGCGTAGCTTTGTCTGCATTCAGGTGCCGGAACAGCTCGGCTGAGTCGCTCGCAATTTGCATGGAGATCGCTGCCTCTAAGCTACGATGAGTGTTTTTGCTTTGTTCTGAATGATCGTCAAGCACCACGACGTTTTTTCCACACATGGACAAAGTCCTTGTCTGGGCGGCGCGCCAGCAGCTCCGGTCGGCGCACCCAAAAAGTATGTCCCTGAAGTTCAAATTGACGAGGTCGGTGTCTGGCAGGTCGACCTCAGGGTGCGATGCCTGGATCTGAACTGCACCCGTCCCCAAAAAGACGCTGATGAAGCCCGGCGCATGGTAGTCGCCCCTGGCCAGCAATTGCGCACACGAGCGAGTTGAAGGCCTTTGACGGCGATCGACATCGGTCACGGCAATCCATGATGCCAGGCAGTCATAGCCTTCGATCAGGACGTCCTTTTTCGTTCGTATAGGCGATGGGACGGCCGACATACTTGGCCGACATCCCTTTCAGGCGATCCGCGGCCCGTATATGTCTCACGTCGAAGTCACGGAGCAGTTCTTGAAGTTGAAGTTCGCTCCACCGGGAGACCCGGTAATCTCCACACCGTATTGAATGCTGCCGACATTTATGTCGCCAAAGTAACCCTTAGACTTGAGCCAATCCAGGACACCCTTGATATCCACCGTCCCGCTGTCGGTCTTCGACGTGCGCACCAGCGAGATTACCCTTTGGCCATTGGAGCCTTCAAACACATTCCAATTCGCCCCGCCTACATTGACATTGCTGAAGACCGGGATCGCCGCACCGGAAGGGTCATATTGACTTGAGATCGGCTTAACAT
>NZ_RZSF01000441.1:0-4390 GCF_004023325.1 Mesorhizobium sp. M1A.F.Ca.ET.072.01.1.1
GTGTCCTGCAGCGTGTCGCGCTCAATCAAAACACGTTACATCTCCTCGATCGTACGCATGCAGGATGCGCCCCCGTCGAGAGCTTTCACCTTCACCGGTGGGGACTCTCTGCGCGTGCGCCGAGAGCTCCCTCACCCAGCACGGGAGCCTTGCATTGATTACCGCCGATACCCTCATCGCTACCTTCGAAGTCTCACTGCTCTGCACCAGCTTGATTATGGGCTTCGAGCCGTTTGCGCCTGAGCATATACAACCTGCGAGAATGGGCTGAATTGCGAGCTTGGCCGAAAACATCTTCGTCACATCGCTATTCGGCTTGCTTACCCTGCTTGCTACGCGTTGATCCTACGAAGCCAAGCTCGGGCGAGATTGTCCGCCCGAGCTGGCTGGGGACCTGGCTGACGTTCAGTCCGCCGCCGGCGCCTCATCGGCGAGATCCTGCCACCATGGCACAGTTCGCCCAATGAGAACGTCGTCGTCTTAAGCGGCATCCGTTCCGGGTGATTTTCTCGCCTAATTTGGAGCAGTCCCCATCCAAGATACTTGTCCTCTATGGCCGCATAAAAGGTCTCCAGGACCTCCTGCTCAGACGGCCCCGAAAGAACGTACTCAAGATCTTGAATTGGCGTGAAGACGGGTCGACGCCTATCTTCGACCGTGATTTCGGCGTCTTTCGCTGCGGCCAGCGCTTCCGCCTCGGCAATCAATTGCTGCCTCAAGGTGCCCGCCATCTGCCCCCACGAATCCAGCGTCAAAACCACCGCAGGAGCTGTGGCGGCAACATCCATCTTCAAAATCCCACGCCTTACGTGGGAGAAGAATTTCCATAGCTGGTAGACCGCTTTAGCTATCTGCGAATAGCCGGTCTTCGCATCTTCGATGGGATCGTCGGAATACTGCGCCTCGAATGTGAGCTTCGTGGCCTTGCACTCACAGACCATCACAACCTGCTCGCCCTGCCGAATCAAAACGTCAGGTGTGTCGAGGTTATTACCCTCATGTTTGTATTTCTCAGCGGGCAGCACCTCGAAGTCGGGACAATATTCCTTGATGACCTTCCGCGAGTAGTCTTCGAAGCGGTTCGTTGCGTCGTTCATGATGGCGGTGCCACCAGGGGATAAGTCGTAGTACAAACCCAAGGTGGCGCGCAGCATGATTAAGGACGGCAATGGCGATATAACAAAGTTGTTCATCGCCGCTGAGCGAAACACGGGTTTAACACGAATGTAGCTAGGCTGGTATATGACCGGCAACGCTACCTTCATACGATCCTCAAAATGGCGAAGCAGCTTTTGCGCCCCCCTTCTGATGCCCCAAATCTCATCAGAGATCATGTTATAAGTCTGCTTCACTTCATCACTGCTTATTCCAAGCTGGTTGACATGCTCAATCTGGGGGCTCCAAGGCCCCTCTAGGAGGCCCAAATAGATAGTGAAGCAGGCTCCGAAGAAGTGAGCAACGCTAAGACCGTATGTCTGCTCGAAATACGAAGCCGAATCCCCCTGCCCATACACATAAAGGTATCGGTATATGTCAGCCCTGTTTACCCACCCATTCTGCCAAGCGAACTGTCGATGAGATATTCGGTGCATTTCGATCAGAATGTTGGTCGCATCAACGCGGACCTTGCTCTCCTCTCCTTCGACGTTCCGGAGTGTGTTGACCAGGTCGACTATGGAATTAAAGTCCTTCGTGTCGAGCGATGGCCGATCAGACATTGACCTATCGTTTTTGGGCGTTGTTAGCGCAAGCTGGATAAGGGTTTCCGTATCCCATCTTTGAACAGTATATCGTGTGAATGGTTCCGCTGGCGCCGCTGCTGGCGGGTGCCTTAAGAACGGCTTTCCTTGCTCACCCTGCCGGACTGAATGGCATCGAGTGCCCAAAACATGCACATGATTCTTCGGTCATCTGTGCCACTCAAGAGTGCGCGGAGATGTGGTAGTGCTGGTACTGGTCCTGAGCGCGCCATTTTCGACATGCACTATGACTTTGCTAGGTCCGATCCCCACTCGTCGGCCTTGGCTTCGGTGTCGAATGGGCGTGTCATGGATTTATTTCGCAATACGGTACGGCCGTTCTCATAAACGACCTTAATACCCCCATGGTAGCTCGGAGCAGGACCATTGTACTCTACAGTCTTGACGACCCTCAGGCCGTTGTCGGGGTCAACGCCGTTGTTAGCGGAGACCTTCGCCATAAACTTCTCATACTCGGCTGCGGCCGATGAGGTTGTTACAGCTGCGGCGGCGCCTTGTTCAGCATCGTACTGCTCTTTCAGCTTCGTCAAAAGCGCAGGCAGGTAGGTCTTGTCCCCAAGCGTCAGGTACTTTTCAGCCAACTGCTGCTCATATTTTGCACCGAGCTGGAGCGCCATAGCCGATGACCGGCTGATGTCATTATCGACCTCCTTGAGCACCTCCCATTTTGCTTTGTCATAGGTAGGAGCTGGGGTATCGACCGGCTTGGCAGCCCTCAAATCACGATCATCCCGCAGCCTGAACGGCTCTTGGGGGGCCTCGGCCTTCGCCTCACCTGTTGCGGCTAGAATGAGGACGCCTATCAATCCGGTCAGACCGCAGAGGATGGCCCAGGTCATGGGGTCTTTGTTTCTGGCCGCCGCCATATTGTATCCAATCATGGCGAAAACGCCCATGATCACTACTGCTATTAAGAAAAGCATAGTCTATCCGCCCCAAATGCCCAGACACCTTACCTATCCTAGGTCCAAGCTTCTTTGAACTCCAATCGTAAAAAACAACCCAACCGGCTGCTTTTCTGTTCCGGCCCTTAGCTTAGAGACCGTTTCGAAATTCGCTCTGGCGAGTCATATGGTGGTGGTTTCGAGAGCAGCGCGAGGGACGATGAGGGAATCAGGAAAGCTCCTAATACTGTTATCAAATCTGGATCTTATAGAAATGCTTAATCTAAGCTCTCATGAAGGAGCTGCTGAGGATTTTCTGGATAAGCGAATTTGGGATTTTATCGTCAGCTTGCCGAGGTAAAACTTGACATGCAGGACTATGAAACTCTTCTCGTTGTGTGAATTCCCAAGAACGTGCCCACCTTTCCCGCGTAGCCGCTCTTGGCTGCGTGGTGGTGTTCCCGGATACGCGCCCGAAGGCGGCGCTCCCCTTTAATGAGCTAAAATTCTATCCTGTCCGTTTTCATCCGGTCCGTGAATGTGGGCAGATACAGCGATCCATAGAAGCTCAGCAGGTCAGGTCTGCCCGAGACATCGACACGCTTGGTCACGGACTCGACCATCGTATCAATGGCATCTTCGCTCGCTTCAATCTCGCCGGGAGGTGGGAGGTACCGTTTGTTGAGCGCGGCTTTCAGTCGACCGATACGTTCGAGCGGCAGAGGATGTGTCACACCATCTGAATAGCTCCTCAGCAGGCCGGCCCGGGCACTTACCTCAAGGAAGTGGAGGTAGAGCAGCACGTCGAATGCTCCACGAGCGAGTGTCCTCTTGGTCTCATGATCGGAGCCGGCCGCCAGCACCGCGCGGCAATCCGCGGCGAACTCGCACTCGTGCGAATAGACCCGCAAATCGTCACTGCCGAGGCGATCGACTAGGTGGCCCTCCAGCAGGTGCGCGAACTCGTGGCCAAAGGTGAATTCCATCTGTCGGCCCGTTTTAGATTGGATTTCGCGCTCAATCTGGGCCGGTAAAGTGGCCCGGGGGTCGAGATCGAAATCGAACGACTCGCTGCCGCGCATAATGCGCAGCGCGATTATCGCAGCGTCGATGCAGTCGTCGGTCCGTATCTCGGAATAAGGACCGTACATTGCGATGTTCATGAAATAAAAGAAGTAGCGCAGGTTCTCCGCGACCATCACAACGTCGCCGAGCATGGTTCTGCGCGCGACGGCGTTCACTTCATTGATGGGTGCCAAGCCGTACGGAATGGACTTCACGATCCGCTGAAGCGGGCGGCTCAGGCGGGAAACGTAGCGCTTCGCGTCAATGTTCTGCGCATTGTAATAGTCCGTGAGCGTCCAGCGCCGCCCGCGCTCTTCGAACTGTGCCCGCCGCTTCCGGAAAGTCCGAACCGCGCGCGGTGAGGCCGCGATTGCCTCAAGTCGAACACGCAGCAGATAATCGTGCGCTGTTCGAAGCTCGCGCAGCCGGATGATCTCATGCTTTGTTGCATAGGCAAGATGAAGATTCTCCACATCCGCCATCTCGGGGTCCGATGTGATGAAGCCGGTTATGTGGTAGGAGGTCCCATCCCCATTATCGACGATCACGCCATTGGAGGCGCGGCGCGACCCCGGCAGAAGATTGAGAATGCGGCGAACCTCCTCTTCGGTAATGTTCCGATTTCCGGGTAAAAGGGGCGGACTCATCAACGTCGTTTTCTCCATTGTCGCAGTGCAAGCC
>NZ_RZSF01000442.1:0-4374 GCF_004023325.1 Mesorhizobium sp. M1A.F.Ca.ET.072.01.1.1
GACTACGACGCCATCATCGACGCCGCTTGCGATGCTTGGCAGAAGCTCCTCGCTGCGCCCCAAACCATCAAATCAATCGGAATGCGGGAGTGGGCGCATGTCGGTCAAACTCCATGACTCTTGGTATTAGTCCTAGTTCTGCTTGAAACCACCCGTTTCTTGCGCTGACAACTCGCCCGCGACGGGCAATTCTCATAAATTATGAAATTGTCACGCATCATGAGCGTCTGAAGGTTCGCGATCCCGATCGCCAGACTCTGGGCACAGCGTGTCAAGAGCTCAATCGCGGGGGGTGTCTTCGCAAAGAGAGAGTGACATCCAGCGATCCGCGTCGGTGATGCCGGCTTCTGCGGCCCTGGCTTCTCGCAGTTGGTCGATAGACTCGCTGCCATGGTCGAGGGCTCTGACCCAGAGGAGCCGGTTCTCAGCGCGTCGGTATCGAGGCGGAGACCCGAAAGAGCCGCCTCGAGCAAGGTGTACTGCCGGATCTCCGTTCGCGACGCCGGTGATGCTCTCGGTCTTAGAGAGACTGGCCTGCATGCCGCGACGGTGCCGTCCGATATGCGGGGTGAGAGCCAACGAGTTATGCCGTAGTTCGAAACGTTTGCGGCATTGTCATCCCATGCCCGTTGCACACATTCCGCTGCATCTCTATCATGGAGCCACGCCACATCGCCTTCTGCGATGCAACGCTCCCTGTCGGCGCTTCTCCCCTTAACAACAGAACCGAGGATGGCACATGTGTGACCATTTGTTTGTCGTGACCGGTGGACCCGGTTCAGGAAAAACTAGCTTAATTGAAGCGCTTGCGCTCAAAGGTATTCAGCACATGCCCGAGGCCGGCCGAGCAATCATTCAGGATCAGGTCAGGATCAAAGGCAATGCGCTGCCTTGGGCGGACAGATCGGCGTTCGCCGAACTCATGCTCGGATGGCATCAGGGATGGCCGGTCCCGTGCTGATGGATCGCAGCATACTTGACGTGATCGGCTATTTGAGCCTGTGTGGTCTGCCCATTCCCGGCTATGCTGAAAGAGCGGCGAGGCTCTTTCGATATAATCGACGGGTCTTCATTGCGCCCTTCTGGGACGCAATATTTTCTCAGGATGACGAACGGAAGCAGGACAAGGGCGAGGCTGAGGCAACTTATCGGATTATGGCCGAGACGTACTCCAGACTAGGGTACGACCTTGTTCATTTGCCTTTGGTGAGCATCGAGGAGCGCGCAGTATTCGTCCTCGAACACATAGGAAATGAATGACCGCTTTGTCCGCATCGTCGGGCCACGATGCCGTCGCTATCAATTACTCTCACTCCAGCCATTCATTTGCTCATGCAGAGCTCTTTAGGCCCACGCGGTCGGTATCGATTCGGCCACAAGCCTCCGAATTCCGGTACCGTCGCAGTAGGTGCACGCCCCGGTGCGACCCGGACAGCCCGGCCTGTGGCTGCCTGGCGGACAGCATGTCCCAGCCGTGTCTTTCCACCGACCACAGGTCACCGCCTTCCCTCCGCCCTGGCAGGCTGGGCATGTAATATAATCTACGAAAGTCCGCCACCGCTCTCCCCCGAAAAGTTTCCTTAGCGAGATCTAAAGTTCCAATCAACGTTTAGTCAAACGCTGCGGCCCAATCCGGCGCTCGGAACAGCCACATAGCCAGGATGACCCCACTGCTGATAAGGAAAGCGCGATTTGAGGAGCAAGCCTACCTTCATGACAAGCTGCTTGCTGCATCTTGCGACGTGAAGTCTTTTCCCACTTGGCGAAACACGGGCCTTAAAGGACGAAGCAATGGTACTCGGGCGAAAGGGGAAGTTCGATTTTGCCGGACTCACGGGCTTTCTGGCGGACCAACAGCGATTATTCCTGGGCAGCCGGTGCGATGGTTATGATCCGCTGACTGACAATGCGAGCTTTTCCCGGTCGGGGACACCGTTTCTCCGCACGCCAAGTATGTTCCGGAAACCAGAAAAACCATCAGGGTCGAATCCAGGATGTCGTGGCCGACCAGAATGCCGCCAAGGCCGCCGATCAGATAGGTAATCACTGCGACGGTGACCATCGTCGCACCGAAGCGCTCCGATGGGTCCGCGCTGCGTCGCAAGACCCTTGCGGCATGGCAGGCTGCTATGGCGAAAACCGCTGCAAGGGCGAGGGCGCCCATCAGCCCGGCCTCTACCAGCGCGGTCAAAAAGCCACTGTGAAAGTGATTGAAACCTTGGTCCATTCCAAATCGGTCTTTGAATCCTTGTCTTATCAGTGCCCGACTGGCGGAGACGCCGTGGCCGAGGAATGGCGTCTCACGAAATGCGTTGACGCCTATGTCCCAGAGTCCAACGCGGAGTCCGAGTGGAGTCGAGTGGTCGCCTTTGGTGACGAGGGCGTCCCAGTCTTTGAACAGGACAGCGGTGCGGTCAACGATGATAGGAAAGGTGATTGCCACGGTCAGGAGGCCGGAAGCGACCGCGATCGTCAGCGATTTTCTTATATTTCCTCGCGTCAATTTGTTCCGATTGACTAGAAGGACGGCGACGGTGGCAACCAATAAGGCAACCCATATCAAACGCGAGCCCGAGTAGAGGATTGCCAGGACGCCCGCGAGAGCGGCAGCAATCAAGGGCATCCGGTCTTTTTCTATTCCCGACAAAGCGCCCGCAAGGCACATCATCGCTGCGAGGCAAGTCACCGTCGCAAAGACGATCGGATTTCCAGCGCCGCCTTCGGCCCTGAGCATTCCGATCCAATAATATTGGATGATGGCCAGCACCAACGCGCCGGCGCATGCAGCGGCGCTGGCGCGCACTGCTATGCGCGCCAGGGTGAGTTTATCCGTAATGCTCCACGTCGAATAGGAAATCGGAAAGAACAGCAGGGTGGCCAGCGACAGCAGTAGTGGCAGGTCAGCCCTCAGCATACCACCGGCAATCGACCCCAGCACCATGGCTGCGCAGTAGATATAGATGGCTGCCGTTATCCCAAGCATCGGGCGATCGAAATTGAAGCGTCGCCGCTTGGCCGCGAGCAGCACCACTGACCAGAGTGCGCCGCCATGGAAGACGAAACTTACGACCGATCCCAGGACGGGCGGTGAAAAGAAGCAGGCAGCCGAAAAGCAGATATTGATGTTCGCGGGCGTAAATCGGCGCCGGAGCGTCGCAAACGGGTTTAGAGCCTGCCTTGGGAGTTCATGGGCGGTCCGCAGATCGTTCAAAATGGTTCCCGTCTCGTATTGCAGCCTCTTCGCATTGGACGGTATAGCGGCTGAGCAGAGTGCTCGATAGATCGATAATGCGGTCGACGCTCCGGTGATTGTTCCTCGTTGTCGGTTATGCCGCGGCAGCGGTCGAGCACATCTGTTGGGCTTCCCGCCAGGATTGAAACATCAAAACATCCCAAAGCAGATACTGGTTATTGCGCTGGCCCGAAAGGTGCTCGGACCAGGCGCGCCGGACGGAATCGGGACGGAAGAGCCCGTCTTCCCGAAGCCGGCGTTCGTCGAGAAGCGCTTCGGCCCAGTCGCGAAGCGCGCCACGCAGCCAGGCGTCGATCGGGACCCCGAACCCCATCTTGGGACGCTCGACGAGTTCGCGCGAGACATGTTTGTAAAGAAGTTGCCTCAGTGGCCACTTCGTTTGGTTCTCCGCGCGCAGGACGGAAAGAGGCAATGACAGTGCGAAGCTTACGAGGCGGTGGTCGAGGAACGGCACTCGGGTTTCGAGACTGACCGCCATGGCCGCGCGATCGACCTTGACCAGAATGTCGTCCGGCAAATAGCTCATCATGTCGAGATACATCATCTGCTCGACGTTGCCCGACAGAACCGGAAGCGGCTCGAGTCCCGTCAGCATGGTGGGGGGCTCGACCCCGCCCGGAAGGAGTTCAGCGGGTTCCCAATGCGAGCATAGACGACGGTAGACGTCATTCATGCTTCCTAGCGAAAGGACTGACGCCGCCTTATGGATCTTGTCGCCGACGCGCGCGCGGCGGAGGCGTTGCGGCAGCAGGGGCATGATGCCGGCGGCTACATTGTTGTAGAGACCGGGCGACGGCAGAGTCGCCAGCCCTGCTGACATGCGGCGCAAGCCGATCGGGATGCGCGAAAGCTTGTTCCAGAACGCATCGGCGAGCGCATATCGGGTGTATCCCGAAAACAGCTCGTCTCCGCCGTCGCCCGACAGCGCAACGGTGACGCTGCCGCGCGCGAGCTTGGAAACGAGGAAAGTCGGGATCTGCGACGAGTCCGAGAAGGGCTCGCAATAGATGCCAGGCAGCTGCGGCACGACATCGAGCGCGTCCCGCTCGCTTAGATAGAGTTCCGTATGATCGGTGCCGAGCTGGCGGGCCACCTGCTCGGCGTGGTGGGCTTCGTTATAG
>NZ_RZSF01000443.1:0-4361 GCF_004023325.1 Mesorhizobium sp. M1A.F.Ca.ET.072.01.1.1
GGGCACGCGCGAGGCGCTGGAGGATTTTGCGCGCAGTGAAGGGGTTCCGCCGGCCGAGTTGCAGATCTTTCTTGTCCTGCCCAGCAACGAGGCTGTGCGTCAGGCGGTGGAGGCTGGTGCCGGCGCGACCATCATTTCCGAGCTCGTCATTGCGCGCTCGCTGGCGGAAGGCAGCTTGCGATCCGTGCCGGTCGTTCTGCCGAAACGCGATTTCGCCATGATTACCCATCGCGACCGGCAGGCGAGCCTCGCGCAAATGGCGCTCAAGGCACATCTCACCAGCAAGCAGGACGCGCCGTCAACGGGCAGGGGCTAGAGCAAGGAAGCGTCAGGCAAATTTGCGTCGCGCATCAAGCGCGAGCCCAAGCCCGACCGAGCCGAACATATCGCCTTCGATCACCGAGGCCTGCGGCACCAGCGAAAGGATCCGCCGCTTTGCCAGCGGGATCGCCGTCGAACCGCCGGTGAGGAACACGGCGGTGATGGCCGAAGCGGGAACGCCTGCGTCGGCGATCGTCCGACTGACCGTCGCGGCCACCCGTTCGATGTCGCCGCCGATCGTCTCTTCCAGGCCGGCGCGCGTGATCCTGGCCGCGAAGCGTACGCCGGGCAGCGACACCTTCACCTCGGCCCAGGAATATTCTGTCAGCGTGATCTTGGCCCGTTCGACCAGGCCTGCCATCGCATGCCCGTAACGATGCTCGACAATGTGGATGAAGCGGTCGACGAGATCGGCGCGCTCGGCTTCGAAGCGGATCTGCTTCAAATCCGACATCGCCTTCGCGGTGTAAATGAGATTGATGCGCTGCCAGGTGGCGAGGTCGATGAAATAACTTGCCGGCAGATTGCGCTTGCCGTCCTTGGTCGGCGTCAGATAGCCGAGCTCGGGCATGATATGGGCGATGCTGAGCAGCCGGTCGAAATCCGTGCCGCCGATGTGGATGCCGCGATTGGCCAATATGTCGCCCTTGCGGTCGTCCGAGCGGGCGCGCTCCGGCGAGACGCGCACGATCGAGAAGTCGGAGGTGCCGCCGCCCATGTCGACGATCAGCGCCAGCTCTTCACGGGCGACGTTCTGTTCGTAGTCGAGCGCCGCCGCGATCGGCTCGAACTGGAAGGCGATGTGCTTGAACCCTTGTGCGCGTGCCGCCTTTTCGAGCTCGCTTTGCGCCTTGGCGTCGGCGTCGGCATCGTCATCGACGAACTGCACGGGGCGGCCGAGCACGACGCGTTCGACCGGGCCGCCGGCATCCTCTTCCAGCCGCCTCTTCAAATGGCTGATGAATAAGCCGATGATGTCGGTGAAGCCGATCAGGCGCGCCTTGATGCGCGTCTTCTCGTTGGCGAGCGAGCTGCCGAGAACGCTTTTCAGCGAGCGCATCAGCCGGCCCTCGACGCTGTCGGTGTAGTCGGCGATCGCGCGGCGGCCGAAATAGGTGTGGCCGTCCTCGAAGTTGAAGAAGACGGCGCTCGGCAAGGTGGGCTGTTCGCCCTCAAGTGCTACCAGTTGCGCCCGGCCGTGGCGGATCACGCCCACTGTGGAATTGGACGTGCCGAAATCGATGCCGCCGAATGCTGGATGCATAGCAGCCTCCTGTCATTGGTTTCGTCGCAGCGCATCGCCGGCGTCGAAAAACGCGCCGTCATCCGGTCGCCGGACCGCTCTGCCGAATTGAATGTGTGCTTGTCCCCGAGTTGGGAGGCGGCGACTTATCCCAAATCCGGAAAAAGGGGAACCCTCATTCCGCGAAAAACGTCAATCCTTGCGGAAAACGATGCGTCCGAGCCAGCCGGTGAGCATGGCAAGCGACACGGCGAACACGCCGTAGAAGAAGGAATAGTCGTGCGCGACGCGGAAAATCGACTGTTCGAAACCGGACTTGCGGATTTCGAGCTGGGCCGAGCTCTCCTTCACGAACATGCCGCTCTTGAACAGGAAGGCGCGTGCCTTATGGGTGCCGACCGGGATGTTGGGCGCGAGCCGGACGGTGGCGCGGAACAGGTTCTGCGACAGGAACTGGACGCCCCCGACATTCTCGCTGTAAAGGCCGGTCGCCGTCTTGCGCTCGCGAAGTGCCGAGGTGAATTCCTCGATCGTGATCGGGCTGTCGCTGGGCTCGGCCGGTTGCATGTAGAGGTTCGAAGCGCCGAGCGACAGCTGCTTGTAGCTGTTCGGCTCGGTGATGTCCTGCAGCGGGCGGGTCGTCGCCACCGAGTAGGATACCGGCACGTTCTCGAAAGTCTCCGATTCCAGATTGATCCAGACGCCGAGCACCCTGTCCTTGCGGCGCACGACGACGGGGCGGGCGGGACCCTCCAGCACGACGATGACATCGTAGCGTCCTTGGCGCGCGATCAGCGGATCGGGATTTTCCAGCGAGCCGAAAATGGTGAGGTCAGCACCGGAAAACCCGGCAGTGATCGAAATGGCGTCGGTCGACAGGCCGATCTGGATGCTTTCCGTCGCCGGCGTCTGTGCCGCCGCCGGCAGTGCTGCGGCAGCGAGTGACAGGATGGCGGCTGCGAACGCTCTCAACGGCCCCATCAGGTCAGGCCCGCGAGCGAATAGCGATTGGGAGGCGTCACGAAAAGGTCGATGGCCAGGCGGATGGCGACGGCCAGAACCAACAGCGCCAGAAGCGCCCGCAACTGCTCGCCGCGCAGCCGCTGGCCCGCCTTGGCGCCATATTGCGCGCCGGCAACGCCGCCCGCCATCAGCAGGAAGGCCAGGATCACGTCGACCGTCTGGTTGGTCGTGGCATGCACCAGCGTGGTGTAGGCCGAGGTGAAGATGATCTGGAACAGCGAGGTGCCGATAACGACGTTGGTCGGCACCTTGAGCAGGTAGATCAGCGCCGGCACCATGATGAAGCCGCCGCCGACGCCCATGATCGACGACAGGAAGCCGATTGCCGCGCCGAGGCCGAGCACCGGGATGATGCTGACGAACAGCTTCGAGGCGCGGAAGCGCATCTTGAACGGCAGCCGGTGAATCCAGTTGTGCTGGCCGGATTTCTTCAGCACCGGCGCCGCGCCGCTTCGCGAGGCGCGCAGCGCGTTGACGCTCTCGACCAGCATCAGCCCGCCAACGGTGCCGAGCAGCGCGACGTAGAGCAGCGAGATGAAGAGGTCCAACTGGCCGAGCCGGCGCAGCAGCGCAAAGACATAGATGCCGGCGGTCGAGCCGACGATGCCGCCGGCGAGAAGCACTCCGCCGAGCTTGAAGTCGAGCGTGCCGCGCTTGAAGTGCGACAGCGCGCCGGAGAAGGAGGAGGCTATGACCTGGTTGGCCCCCGTGGCCACCGCGATCGCCGGCGGGATGTTGTAGAAGATCAGGAGCGGCGTGATCAGGAAGCCGCCGCCGACCCCGAACATGCCCGACAGGAAACCCACCGCCGCGCCCATCGCCAGCAGCACGAAGACGTTGACGGAAATTTCCGCGATCGGGAGATAGATGCCCACCCGTCTGTCTCGATCAGTTTGCCTGTCGGCGAATGCCGCCGTCCCCGGCAGTTTCGCACCAAAAAGCCAATTTTTTCTTGCGCGGCGCGGCGCCGGGGTCAAACCCCGGCGCCGCGCCGAAACGAAAACCGTCTCAATCAGTTAACAGGCAAATCTGTGGCAAGCCGTCGCGGAAGCGACGCGCCTGCCGTTATTTGTGCGCAAGCAGCGCCTTGACGAGCGGCGCATCGATCTCGCCGGTGGGCTTCATCTTGTTGTCGGTCTGAAAGGCCATGATCGCGTTCTTGGTCTTGTCGCCCATCACGCCGTCGGCGCCGCCGGCATCATAGCCATTCTTGTTGAGGATCAGCTGGATGTTCTTCACCGCCTTCTTCATGTCGATGCCGGCGGTCGTCTGCGGCGTGCTGTCCTGCCAGGATTCCGGAATGTCGGCCGAGTTGCTGGCCGCGTTGAGCGGCTTTGCCTTCCACAGGTCCGTGGCGGCGCGCGCCCGCTCGAGCTGCTCGGGCCTCAGCGCATTGGCGATCTCGTCGCGTTTGGCCGCGGCGTCCTTGTCGCCGGTCTTGGCGACGAGAGCGAACCATTTGTAGGATTCCTCCAGGTTCTGCTTCATGCCGACGCCCTTGGCCGAAAGGATGCCGAGATTGAACTGGCTGTCCTTGACGCCGAGGTCGGCGGCCTCCTGGAACCAGTGCGCCGCCGACTCATTGTCGGTCACGCCGTCCGCCGCCATGGCGAACAGAACCGCCAGATTGTGCATGGCGCTGGCGTTGCCCTGTTCCGCCGCGAGTTGGTAATAGGTCTTGGCTTTCTTGATGTCCCGCGCGACGCCGATGCCCTTCTCGTAAAAATTGCCGATGCGGTATTCGGCCGGTGCGAAGCCCAGTTCGGCGGATTTC
>NZ_RZSF01000444.1:0-4329 GCF_004023325.1 Mesorhizobium sp. M1A.F.Ca.ET.072.01.1.1
ACGCTGGACAGCCCGAAGAAGGGCCGGCCGCTGCCGAAGACCATGACCGAGGCTGAGACGGGCCGCCTGGTCGACCGCGCGGCTGAGGAGGCGGGCGGGGCTGCGCCCGACGGCGACCGGTTGGCGGCGCTGCGCCTGCACGCGCTGGTCGAGGTGCTCTATGCCACGGGCCTGCGCGTTTCCGAGCTTGTCGGTCTGCCGGTGACGGTGGCGCTGCGCGACGACCGTTTCTTCATGGTGCGCGGCAAGGGCGACAAGGAGCGCATGGTGCCGCTGTCGGCCAAGGCGCGCGCCGCGATGCGGGCGTGGCTTGCCGCCAGGGCGGGGGTGCCGGCCTATGCCGACAGCCCGTTCCTGTTCCCAGCCTCTTCCGACAGCGGTCATCTCTCCCGGCAGGTTTTCGCACGCGATCTCAAAGGCTTGGCGGCGCGAGCCGGCATCGCCGCGACCAAGATCTCGCCGCATGTCCTGCGCCACGCCTTCGCGAGCCATCTCCTGCAGAACGGTGCGGATCTCAGGGCTGTGCAGCAACTGCTTGGCCACGCCGATATCTCCACCACGCAGATCTACACTCATGTGCTGGAGGAGCGGCTGGTGCGGCTGGTCAACGATCATCATCCGCTTGCCGACTAGGCTTCATATCGCTATGTGAGGGCGACGTTCCACCGCCCGGAACCAGCATTTCCAGGGTTCCGCCAGCCATTGCCTTCCGACGGATCGGTCCGCCCCAGCATGTATAATTACCTCGATTTCGAAAAGCCGGTGCAGGATCTGGAGCTCAAGATCCTTGAGCTGAAGAAGCTCGCGGAGAACGGCGAGGCGGTCGATGTCGCCGACGAGATCGGCAGGCTGGAGAAGCGTTCGCGCGATGCGCTGCGCGATCTCTACAAGGCGCTCACCCCTTGGCAGAAGGTCCAGGTGGCCCGCCATCCGGACCGGCCGCACTGCCTCGACTACATCAAGGGCTTGTTCAGCGATTTCACGCCGTTGGCCGGCGACCGCAATTTCGGCGACGACCAGGCGATCGTCGGCGGTTTTGCCCGTTTCCGCGGCGAGCCGGTGGCGGTGATCGGCCAGGAGAAGGGCTCCGACACGGCAAGCCGCATCAAGCACAATTTCGGTTCGGTACGGCCCGAGGGGTACCGCAAGGCGGTTCGGCTGATGGAGCTTGCCGACCGCTTCAACATTCCGCTTTTGACGCTGGTCGACACCGCCGGCGCCTATCCCGGCGTCGGCGCCGAGGAGCGCGGCCAGGCCGAGGCCATTGCGCGCTCGACCTCAGCCTGCCTGGCGCTCAAAGTGCCGTCGATCTCGGTGGTCATCGGTGAAGGCGGCTCCGGCGGCGCCATCGCGATCGCCACCGCCAACCGCGTCTACATGCTGGAGCACGCCATCTATTCGGTGATCTCGCCCGAGGGCGCGGCCTCTATTCTTTGGCGCGACACCACCCGTTCCAAGGACGCTGCGACCAACATGAAGATCACCGCCCAGGATCTTCTCGAAATGAAGATCATCGATGCCATCGTTCCCGAGCCGATGGGCGGCGCCCAGCGTGCGCCGGAAACGGTGATTGCCGCCACCGGCGACCTGATCGCCAAGACGATGAAGGACTTTGCCGGCGCCAACACCGATTTCCGCGAGCAGCGCCGCGAGAAATATTTAGCGATGGGCCGCAGCCTTTAATGCATGTCGCGCAAAACTGTGCAGTGGTTTTGCGAAAGCGACATGCATGAAAACAAAGCACGTGAGTCTGCCCCAGCGCCACCCGTTTAATTCGGCCGCGCGCCGCAACTATGGCGGCTGTTAACATTTTCGCCACAAAAATGCCGCCGCATTCGGCTCAATGAAAATATCCGCGAGGGGTTGGCTATTGCTTGCGGTAAGGAATTTTCAAGGTTAACGGGCTTACGGTCCATTGGTGTTGAGCCTGCGGGCCGGCCATGCCGAGGCCGTTGGCCTGAGAGAAAAGACAAAGCCGTATCGATGTTTGCCAAGCTTGCCCGCACCGGAGTCCTTGTCGCCGCGATAGGCATCGCCGGCTGCAATGATTCGTCGATGAAGGATTTTGCGCCAGAGGCCAACAAGCCCCTGCCGGATAAGATCCTCGCCGACATGAAGGCCAAAGGCATGGTGCGCACCTCCTCGGTGATGGCGCGCATCTTCAAGGAAGAAGGCAAGCTGGAGATCTGGAAGGCCAAGACCAACGGCCGCTACGATCTCGTCGCCAGCTACGACATCTGCAAATGGTCGGGCAAGCTCGGCCCCAAATACACCGAGGGCGACCGCCAGGCGCCGGAAGGCTTCTACACGGTGCGTCCGTCGCAGATGAATCCGCGCTCGAACTACCATCTGTCCTTCAACATCGGCTATCCCAACGCCTACGACAGGGCCAACGGCCGCACCGGCTCCAATTTGATGGTGCACGGCGCCTGCTCCTCGTCCGGCTGCTATTCGATGACCGATGCCCAGATCGAGCAGATCTATGCTTTCGGCCGCGATGCCTTCCAGGGCGGCCAGACCGAGTTCCAGATCCAGGCCTTCCCGTTCCGCATGACCGCCGCCAATATGGCGCGCTACCGCAACGACCCGAACTACGAGTTCTGGAAGATGCTGAAGGTCGGCTACGACAATTTCGAAATCACCAAGGTCCCGCCGAAAGTCGACGTCTGCGAGAAGCGCTACGTCTTCAATCAAGTAGCGCCAGAAGGCACCACCTTCGACCCGACAGGCGCCTGCCCGGCAATGACACAGCCTGATTCGTTGAAAACGGCCTACGCCGACTACGAAAAGCGCTACGACGCCGCCTTCAACTCCGCGGTCAAGGGAAGCATACTACCGCCTAAGCCGGCCATCGCCGGCATCAAGGAAGCCAGCATCGTTTCCGACTGGTCCAAGCGCCGCGCCCGCGGCGAGCGTGTGCCGATCGACCCGCCGTCGATGAATGCCGACGGCTCGGTAACCGAGACGACGCGGATGGGCCGCATCGATTCCCCGCTCGGCCGCAAGATGGCCGCGCTCGACGCGGAGAAGGAGGCCAAGCGCAAGGCCGAGGAGCAGCGGCTTGCGGCGATCGAGGCGGCCAAGGCCGCCAAGGCGCAAGCGCAGGCTGAAAAGGCAGCCGCCAAGGCGCAGGCCCTGGCCGAAAAGGAAGCCGCCAAGCAGGCGGCTCAGCAGCCGGTGGTCACCGCAGGCGTCGAGGCGGCTTCCGCGCAACCGGCGCTGGAAACGCAGCAGGCGGCAAGTGCCGACGAAGGCACGGTCTCGAAGCTGAAGAAGAAACTGCTCGGCATGTTCGGCGGCTGAGATTTCTCGATCTTGGCCGGGTCCGCCGCTACCTACGATCTAAAGGGGCTGAACTGCCCGCTGCCGGTGCTGAAGGCACGCAAGCGTCTGGCCGCGATGCGGCCCGGCAGCCGTCTGTGGCTGGAAACCACCGACCCGCTGGCCGTGATCGACATTCCGGCCTTCTGCGCCGATGCCGGCCATCAGCTGATCGAGACGGCGGCGGTCGACGGCGGCCATCGCTTCCTGGTGGAGCGCGGCGGCGCGGCATAGGCCAATCGGACCTCTGGAGCTACAGCCCGGCGATCGCCAGCGGATTGGCCTCGAGCGCCGCCCGGTCGGGCGTGTCGATCGACGGCTTGTTGGTGAAGGCGGAAAACAGCCGCTGGACATAATCTTCCGGCATGTCGAGCGTGATCAGCACCAGCCGCGTGCCGCGCCGTCCGTCCGGCCACGACGGCAGCCTGGCCGGCGGATGCAGGATCTTCTGCACGCCGTGGATCACCAGCGGCCGTGACGGATCCTCCTGAAGTTCGATGACGCCCTTCATGCGTAGCAGTTTCTCGCCATGCGTCGAGCGCAACAAATCGAGGAACATCTCGATCGCCGAGAACGGCACCGGCCCGTCATGGACGAGCGAGTGGGAGCGCACGCGGCCGTCGTGGCGGTGGTCGTGATGATGGGGGGCGTGATCATGACCATCGTCGTGGTGATGATGATCATGCGCCGCCTCCTCTCCGAGCCAGCGCCGCACGTCGGCGCTCTTGGTTTCGGGATTGTAGAGGCCGCAATCGAACAGCGACGCTGCCCCGGTAGCGGGGTCATTGACGTCGAGCAGGACCACGCTCGGATTTATCTGATGAAGTCGCGCCCGCAGGGCCTCGGCGTCGCTTGCCTCGGCGAGATCGGTCTTGGTCAGCACGATGCGGTCGGCGACGGCCGCCTGCTTCACCGCCTCGACATGGTTATCGAGCGTGGCCGCCCCGTTGACGCCGTCGACCAGCGTGATGACGCCGTCGAGCCGGAGAGCCTGCACCAGCGCCGGAT
>NZ_RZSF01000445.1:0-4326 GCF_004023325.1 Mesorhizobium sp. M1A.F.Ca.ET.072.01.1.1
ATCATCTTCGATGATGCCGACATTGACGGTGCTGTTGACGGTGCGGTCCAGGCGAAGTTCCGCAATGCCGGCCAGACCTGCGTTTCCGCGAACCGCATTTACGTCCAATCGAGCGTTCACGATGAGTTCGTCAAGAAATTCGTGGAAAGAATCCGGCACTTGTCGGTTGGCGACGGATTCGATGCCGGAGTGGACATCGGACCGCTCATCGACAAGCATGCTCTGGCCAAGATCGAGTCTCACATCGCAGATGCCATTGCGAAAGGCGGCACAATACGATGCGGGGGCCAGCGTATCGGCAAGAATGGCACGTTTTTCGAACCCACGGTCCTCACCGAGATTTCCAGCGTCATGGCAGTCGCGCAAGAGGAGACATTCGGGCCGCTCGCGCCGATCATTCGCTTCAACGATGCGGATCAGGTCGTGCGCGAGGCCAATGACACGATCTACGGCCTCGCCGCATACTTCTATGCCTCAAACCTGAAGCGGGTCTGGCGTGTGGCAGAGGCTCTGGAATATGGCATGGTTGGCATCAACACGGGACGCATGTCCTCGGAGGCGGCACCGTTTGGCGGGATCAAACAATCCGGCATCGGGCGGGAGGGTTCCCGTCATGGCCTCGAGGACTATCTGGAAATGAAATATCTTTGCATGGGCGGGATTTGAAACCTGCTGCACTGTCTCTCCGCCCCACCGGGGGGCGGCCTGCGGTCAATGCCGCCACCTAATTGGAAGTTCCAAACGCCGTTGACCTGAAACACGGATGCCCGGCAGGAGACTGAGCTCGCTGCCGGGCCGGACATGCCTTGGGAGGGCATAAATCAGCGCTCCTAGGGCCGATGGGCCACTCAGTTCGTGCGCCTTTTGCCGATTGCGTTGCATGTGCCGTGCCAAGCCAAAAAGCATTGATAAACCGCCGATGGATCAGCTTTTGCCCTGTTGCGCATTCTACATTGTGGGATATGCGACAATGCCCAAGCGGTTGAATCGTCGTGTTGCAGAACCCCAGACGGGTCATGACTGCTATTCTTAGGACAGTGCGCAGCAAGCCGCTACTCGCTGCACTCCAGGCACACCATTTCCATAATCAAGCGGTGGGTGCTATGTCTGACCGAGCTGTCGACCAGGGAACGGTGTGAGGCCTCAAATCCCTCCATATTGTTGCACCCGCCGGTCCAACAGGACTGCAGGTCCGGACTCAAAGGATCTTGGCTGCTATGGCGACATTGCGGTGCACGCCGCTTTCCGACCAATGATGTGCGTCCAGGTCGAGGCCGGCCCTAATGAACCACCGCCTTGGCACCCTCGCCCATCTCATTTTCGGCATCGACAAGCTAGACCAGAGCGCACTTGCAAGGCGCCATGCAGTCCTGTCGGCGGGCGAACTGTTGGTGACGGGTACAGCTGCGAGCGAACGTTCATCCACCGACGCACAGCGCGGACTGTCGCTTTTCAAATTAGGAAATCTCTGTAGCCACCATTCATGAGCGCGCGGCCACGCGAGACGGCCCGACGGATGCGGTCGCGCAGATGATCGCGAGGATCCGCCCAGTCGGCATGGACGCGCCGTTGACCGATGAGAACTTCGGCGAGCTCGCGATGAGGTGCTCCGGCGAGCGAACCGTCGAGCGCACGAAGAACGAAGGACAAACGAACGCCGCGCTTTTCCGGCGCAAACAAGCGGGGGGGCAACTGTTGCCCTAGACTGAGAGCATTGAGGCACTCCAGTCCCCTCAGTCGATGCTTTAAAAGCACCGCGGGCCAGATGGCTTGCGTATGCAGGCAAACAGGGTGGAGGATATTCGCGCCCGAGACGGCGAGCTGCAGCGCGTGGTCCGCATTGCGAAGAAGAACATGCTGGCTCTTGTCGGGCGCCAGCAGGACGATTGCACGACAGGGCAATGCCGAGAGTTCGAACGGCGGTGTCGGCGACGAGGCAGGCAACCGTTCCGCAATGACCGGCAGCACATGGACGCACCAGAGCGGACACCAGAATACGACCGAAGCGCGGCCACAAGACTCCGCGAAACAGAACACCCCAGCGTGACAGGTCGCCGGCCGACGCGACCATATCGAGAAAGGATTGGAGAGACCAAGTCTTGCAATGCTGGCGCGCAGCGGTCAGATCGCGCTGGAACGCTGGATTGCGGCGTAAGAACTCCCAAGCCCACTCCCGCAGCGTCAGGCCAGCGGTGTAGTCGTATGATCTTTCATCCCGCCAATCGGCCTGATCCGCGCCAGTCAGGAGATTCATGACTGACATCCCCTGCCCGCGCCTGCGTGCGTCGAAACATTATGCCACTTCGCAAAGCATCGGCGTAGGCAGCAGACGTCGAAGACCCCGTTTCGTTGAAGCGTCAGCCATCGCCACTGTCGGCGACAGAAGATGTGCCCAAATTGCCACCAGACCGTCGAACTGGCACAGCGACGGCCAGCGCGACCTGGAATTGATCCCGTAACAGTCATCGGCTCCTGCGTCGCGATCCAGACGTCCCTTGAAGGCGCAGTAGCGCGGCAGTGGATCGCACGCTGCTTGTCGGCAAGTTGTCGTAGCGGCGGCGCCATAGGCACGGTCATCGGAGGGTCTCCTGCGGCAAGCTTTCGCCATTGGAGGCCAATCTCCCCGCTAGGGCAGCCTGTGCAGTTGCACAGGTGAAGCGGATCAATCAGGGGGAGCCATGGCGGAAACTGGATGATGGCGGCTTGAGGAGAGCGGCGTATCGAGGCGGGTGATGAAGCCTGCCAGTACCTCTCAAGGAGAGTGATACGCCATGAACGAGACTATCAACACATTGTTCGCCTTCGTCAGCCCGACGAAATCGATGATACCCTGACGGATGTACTTCGCAGCGGCGCGCGCAAATTGCTTGCGCATGCGATCGAGATGGAGGCCGAGGCGTATGCCAAGGCGGTCGACTGCCTGACGAAAGATCATATTGCGTCGCTGGCGCTCTACGATTTCCCCGCCCAACACTGGGATCATCTGCGAACGTCCAATCCCATCGAAAGCGTCTTTGCAACCGTTCGCTATCGCACGGTGCGTACCAAGGGCTCGCTATCCTCGAAAACCGCCCAGCTGATGGTCTTCAAGCTGTTGGCCGCGGCCAGGAAGTGGCGACGATTGAAAGGACAAAATCAGTTGCCGAAACTCATCGCAGGTGCCAGGTTCCTGGACGGAATCCAGGTCATCGAAACGAAGCCGCAGAGCGCCGCTTGATCAGCCTCGTCACCCAAATTCCAGCATAGCTCCATCGGAACTGCCAGCCTTCCTTGCCGATCAGGCGCATATCAGCGCTGACGATACCGAGGACGGCGATGGCGGTCACCTCCAGGCCGCCGAGTAACGACCCTCAAAACACCGCACTGGTCGAGGCCAGCCTGAACCGGTATCTTGTGCCTGCCCTCGGGAGTCGCTCTATCCACCATGTGATCGACACCGACATTGCTAACGTCACCAAGAAGATCGTCGCCGGGGGTCACCCGCAAGCGGCTAACACGGCCTTCTGGTGTATGCGGGCATTTTTCAACTGGTGTCGCAAACCGCCGCAACGGCTCATCCGCGGTTTCCCCGCGAGGGATTGGAAAATCCGGATCCGGCCCCGATCGTCAAGCGCAAGCGAGTGGTGAACGATGCCGAACTGGCGGCTATATGAACGGGCTGTGAGCCCGAACCGGGCGATATCGGCTATTCGTTCGGCTCCATCGTCAAGCTGCTCATTCTGACCGGACAGAGGCGTACGGAAGTTGCCGCGATGCGTTGGTCCTCAACCTTGAAGCCGGAACATGGAACTATCGGGTGACCGCACGAAGAACGAAGAGCCTACGCTTATTCCGCTGCCCACACTGGCGGTGTCGGTCCCCCAGACGGTACCGAAGACCAATGACACGTTTTTTTCCCTGCGAGGGGCAACGAAAGAAGCCACTTCTCAGGCTACGCGAAGGGCAAGAAGGCTCTAGACGGCAAGGTCAATACTGACGGGGTGGCTTTGGAGAACTGGACCCTTCACGATCTGCGCAGGACGCTCGCGACAAATCTCGGCAGGCGGCAGGTATTGCCACACGTCATCGAGCACATACTGAATCACAAGGCGGCGTCCTTGACAGACATTGGCGAAATCTACAATCTCTATAGCAAAGTCAAGGAGAAGCGCGAGGTGTTGCAGATGTGGTCAAATCACATCGAATGGCTGATCAAGCAGGCTGCGGATGACGCTCTGGCGGCGTAGCTGCTGGCATGGGCGGAAGATGCGGCGCAACAATCGTCAGAGCCTCATCGAATTGGAGATCATGCTTGACCAGCAAATGCGCGGCCAATGCTTCGATGGC
>NZ_RZSF01000446.1:0-4323 GCF_004023325.1 Mesorhizobium sp. M1A.F.Ca.ET.072.01.1.1
CAGCCATACGTCTTGCAGTCTCAGGCGGCTTGCGCGGCGAGCGGCGCCGCGATCAGCCGGGCGCCGTCATGGCCGGTGACAACCGCCTCGACGATCTCACCCGGCTGTCCAACGCCAATCGCGGCAAGCGTAAAACCTTCGGTGCGGCCGAGCCCGTCGCGCTCGATCAGGATCGACTGCCGCGTGCCTGCAAGGGCAGCCAGATGGCGGCGATAGGCGGCCTCGCCGGCGGCACGCAGCCGTGCGGCGCGCTCTTTCACCACCTCGCGGCGCAGTTGCGGCATGCGCGCGGCGGGCGTGCCCTCGCGCGGGCTGAACGGGAAGACGTGAAGATGCGTCAGGCCGCATTCCTCGACGATTTTCTCCGAGTTTTTGAACATCGCTTCGGTCTCGGTCGGGAAGCCGGCAATGATGTCGGCGCCGAAGACGATGCCGGGACGGAGCTTCCGGACCTCCTCGCAGAAGCGGATCGACTGATCGCGCAAATGCCGGCGCTTCATGCGCTTCAGGATCATGTCGTCGCCCGATTGCAGCGACAGATGCAAATGCGGCATCAGCCGCGGCTCGGTGGCAATCGCGTCGAGCAGCTCGTCGTCGGCTTCTATGGAATCGATCGACGACAGCCTCAGACGCTTCACCTCGGGCACCTGGCGCAGGATCGTCTTCACCAGCTTCCCAAGCTTCGGGCTGCCCGGCAGGTCGGCGCCGAAGCTGGTCATGTCGACGCCGGTGAGCACGATCTCGGCATAGCCGTTGCCTGCGAGACGCTTGACCTGCTCGACCACGGCACCCATCGGCACCGAGCGCGAATTGCCGCGGCCGTAAGGAATGATGCAGAAGGTGCAGCGATGGTCGCAGCCATTCTGCACCTGCACGAAGGCGCGCGCCCGGCCCTCGATGGCGTCGACCATGTGGCTCGCCGTCTCGCGCACCGAGAAGATATCGTTGACGCGCGCCTTCTCGGTATCGTTGACGCCGAAGTCCGGCAGCGCGCGGTAGGAGTTCGCCTTGAGCTTCTCCTCATTGCCGAGCACCAGGTCTACCTCGTCCATGGCGACGAAGTTCTGCGGCTCGGTCTGCGCGGCGCATCCGGTGACGATGATGCGCGCTTCAGGGTTCTCGCGACGGGCCTTGCGGATCGCCTGCTTGGCCTGGCGCACGGCTTCGGCGGTGACGGCGCAGGTGTTGAAGATGACGGCGCCGCCTTCCAGCGCGCCGAGGCCGGCGCTTTCGGCCTCGCGGCGCATCACCTCCGATTCATAGGTGTTGAGGCGGCAGCCGAACGTGACGACGTCGATACCGTTGCCGATAGGCCCTTCGGGCGCCGGGCCCTTTTGAAGAGCGGACATCAGGCGGCGCTTTCGGTGTCGCGGGCCCAGGCGCCGGTCGAAGGGTCGAAGCTGCCGGAAAACTCCCATTCGGCGGCGCCGGTCAAAATGACGTGATCGTCGTCGCGCCACTCGACATTGAGCTCGCCGCCGCCGGGCGTGATCAGCGACACGCTGCGGCCGGTGCGCTTGGTGCGGGCGGCAGCCACCACGGCGGCGCAGGCCGCGGAGCCGCAGGCCTTGGTGAGACCCGCGCCGCGCTCCCAGGTGCGGATGATCATCGTCTCGGGCGAGGTGACCTGAGCGATGGTGATGTTGGCGCGCTCGGGAAAGATCGGATGGTTCTCGAGCAGCGGACCGAATCGGTCGAGCTCGTAGGACCAGACGTCGCGGTCGACCCAGAAGATCGCGTGCGGATTGCCCATCGAGACGACCGAAGGCGAATGCAGCACCGGCGCATCGATCGGGCCGATCTGCAGTTCGATCATGCGAGTGTCGCGGAACTCCTCGGCAAGCGGGATTTCCTGCCAGCCGAAACGCGGCTTGCCCATATCGACCGAGATCGAGCCGTCGGCATGTTCCTGAGTATTGAGAATGCCGGCGCGGGTTTCGAAGGTGAAGGTCTTTTGGCCGGTCTCGGCCGCAAGCGCCTGCACGACGCAGCGCATGCCATTGCCGCAGGCCTGCGCACCGGTGCCGTCCGAATTCAAGATGTCGACATAGTAAGCGGTGCCGGTCGTGCGCGCATCATGGATCGCCATGATCTGATCGAACTTGGTCGCCGCGTCGGCATTGAGGGCAATCGCCGCGGCTGCGGTCACCTTGTCGGCACGGCCGCGCATATCGGCGACGATGATCTCGTTGCCGATGCCGTTCATCTTGGCGAATGGGGCAGTGCCTGCCATCTAACCGGTCGTTCCAATTCCGTTTGGCGCTATATGGCGGAAACGGGCGGGAATTACCAGTGCAACGCGACGCCCGGCCAGGACGCGGCTCTGGCCTGCCGCGGCGAATATGCGAGCTAAGTCACGGCGAAGACGCCGAGCACGATCAGCAGGAAGATGATCAGCACAATACCGATCAGGATGCGGGCACCTGTGGCGGCGGCGCCGGCGAGCGCGGGCATGCCAAGCAGGCTTGCCGCAGCGGCAACGATAAGAAGGATGATGATCCACTTGATCATGGAAGGCTCCGAGGCGGATTTGCGTTGTGCAACCAACGCGTTTGCCCGGGCTGGGTTCCTTAGCCAGGCGGCGGCACATCCCATGCTTCGCCCGGGCGCATGGCGCGAAAACGCTCCGGCGAAATGCCTTCGGCCGCCAATGCCTCGGCGAGCTTTTGCGCCGGCTCCTCGATCGGTTCGTCGGTGAGCTGAAAGGTGCCCCAGTGGCAGCCGGCAGCATGGACGGCGCCGCACAGCCTCATGCCCTGGACGGCTTCCGCCGGATTCTGGTGCTGCGGGGCCATGAACCAGCGCGGCTCATAGGCGCCGATCGGCAGGATGGCCAGCCGAAACCCGCCATGCTTTTCCGCCATTCGGCGGTAGTTGGTGCCGCCGTGGAAGCCCGTGTCGCCGGCGAAATAGACCTTGCCGCCCGCCGTATCAATGACGAAGCCCGCCCACAGCGCCATGCAGCGGTCGCGCCCGCCGCGCGCCGACCAGTGATGCACCGGCTCGATGTGGATGATGCCGCCGCTGGCGACTTCGACGCTGTCGCCCCAATCATGTGCCGACACGCGCATGCCGGGCACGGCAGTGCCGATGATCGCATCGTTGCCGAGCGGCGTGATCACCATCGGGTCGTGGCTTTGCTTCAGCCGCTTGAGGGTCGCGAGGTCGAGATGGTCGTAGTGGTTGTGACTGAGCAGCACCACGGCGATCGGCGGCAAGTCGGAAAAGGCGATGCCCGGCGCGTTGACCCGCTTCGGTCCGGCGAAGCCGAAAGGCGAGGCACGCTCGGACCAAACCGGGTCGGTCAGGATATTCCGGCCGGCTGTCTGGATGAGCAGCGAGGCGTGACCCACCATGGTGAGCCGAAGCGCGGCGCCTTCGATCCGTTGTTCGGGCTTCGCCTGCGGATATGGGCTCGGCCAGGCCGCCGGCCATTTCGAGCGCCCACCGCTCAATTGCCATTTCAGCAAATCGGTGAAGCGCGCCGGCGGCCTGCCGTCGGGATTGAAAAAGAGCCTGCCGTCGAAATGATCGCTGAGTGGGCCGCTATAGTAGCGATTGGCTGCTCTTGTTCTTGCGGCCATCGTTTCTCCGCCCACTCCCTGTCGCTTGTCCTGAAATAAGGACGCCGCCACCTGGCGCAAGCATTTTGCTGGGGGAATGCCAAGGGCCAACGGTCGGCTTCGACTAGGATCGACGATGTGGAGGGTCAAGACCGTGGCCAAGAAACGGACCGGGACACCGTGGATGAAGGCCGATGATTTCGGCCGCTCGCTGCCGCATGGGCTGGGCGTCAACTTGCTTGTCACCGACATGGCGGCGATGGAGGCTTTCTGCCGCGATGTGCTAGGCGCGTGCATCATCTATGCCGACGAGGATTTCGCGGCCATCGAGCTGCTGGGCTCGATCTTCATGCTGCATGCCGACCATTCCTATCTCGACAATCCGATGACCGGCGTCTTCGCCGGAGCCGAAACGCGTGGCGCCGGCATCGAGCTGCGCCTCTATGGCGCCGATCCGGATGCGGTCGAAAAAAAGGCGGCAGCACTCGGCCACATCGTGCTGGCCGGCTCGATCGACAAGCCGCATGGCTTGCGCGAATGCTATATCGTTGGTCCGGACGGGTATGTCTTCGTGCCCAGCGCGCGGCTGCAAGCCTGACATTTCAAGAGGTTACGGTCCAACTCTCGGTTGGCGCCCCGCTGAGGAAGCCGTCGCGACAAATTTGCAACACCAGCTCCGAAAACCCTATTTTAACCATATCGGGTTGAAATTCTGCCACCTTCGCCATCTTGGTGAAGCGAGTGTTTACGCGGACGGCGC
>NZ_RZSF01000447.1:0-4291 GCF_004023325.1 Mesorhizobium sp. M1A.F.Ca.ET.072.01.1.1
GACATCGTCACAGGCCTTGCGCGCATCAAATGGCTGTTCGTCATCGCGCGAAACTCGACTTTCTCGTACAAGGGTCGCGCCGTCGACGTGAAGCAGGTCGGCCGCGAGCTTGGCGTTCGCTATGTGCTCGAAGGCAGTGTGCGCAAGGCGGCCCGTAGCGTGCGGGTTACCGCGCAGATGATCGATGCTTCGACCGGCGCCCATGTCTGGGCTGAGCGCTATGATCGCAGCTCCGACGACATCTTCGCGCTTCAAGACGAGATCGCGCTGGCGGCAGTGGGCGCGATTGCTCCAAGCGTGCGGAAGGCCGAAATCGAACGTGTCAGGCGCAAACGCCCCGATAGCCTCGATGCCTACGATCTCGTGCTACAGGCCCAGCCTGACGTCGATTCAGGCATGCCGGAGCAAGTGACCAGAGCGCTTGTCCTTCTCGAGCGTGCGATCGCGCTCGAACCTGGCTATGCGCTGGCGCATGGCAACGCCGCGATGTGCCATCACTGCCTGTTCCTTCGCGCCGGCCTGCAGGAGATCAACCGCTCGTATTCGATCCGTCACGCGCGGTCGGCCATCGTTCACGGGCAGGATGATGCTCTCGCCCTGACGTGGGCGGGTTTTTCGATCGGAATGGATGCGCATGATCGCGCCGCTGCATTCGCGGCATTGGAAGCCGCCCTCGCCATCAGCCCGTCATCGGCCCTGACCTACATCCTTGGCAGCGTCGTTTTCGGGTGGAGCGGCGAAGCGGAGCGAGCGATAGAATGGAGCCAGCAGGGTTTGCGGCTGAGTCCCTTCGATTCGTGGGCCTGGGCCGCATTTGACGCGCAGGCGATGAGCCATTTGCTGCGCGGCCGCTACGAAGAGGCTTGCCGTGCCGCCTACAAATCCGTCCAAGCCAATCCGGCACACAGTATCACCTATGTGCAGCTGGCCGCCGCGCTGGCCAAACTTGGCCGGTTAGACGAAGCGAAGGCAGCGGCTGCTCGCGTTATCGAGCTTCAGCCGGGCTTCCGCTACAGCCGCCAATTTGCCGGTGTCAATTGCGCGCCCGCGCTCGCGGAGGCTCTCGGCAGCGCGCTACGGGCAGCCGGATTGCCGGAGTAGCTTAACACCGCAGGAGTCTCGGTGGGCGATTCGACGGGAGCTCGGGGTCGCTTATGACCCACAGCCTTGTGGGGCTATCGCCCCCAAAAGCTCCTGCGCTTGTCGATAGCTGTCTGATCTCCTCGACAGGAACCCGGCTGTGGCCGGGTCGATGCTCCGACCAGGGGTCTTGTGCACCTAACTATCTGTCGCGCCCTCTGGCGAAATGCGGTCGGCACTATGCCCGATGCAACCGGGCCTTTCTAGCCGAGCTATCCCGACTGCCGACCGTCCGCGGCCGGTCCCTTTTTAGACTGCTAACGCCGTTCTGATCACCACTAGCGAAGGGCTGCTTTGCGCCCCATTCCGGCCGTTCGGGCTACGTGGGCTCTGCGTGAAGAGCAGACCTTTGTAAACTTTGAGCAGGGCGCGCCAGAAGCTGGACCTTGCAATGCGTGGGTAGGCAGGCCCGCGGACACACCGTTAGCGAGTACCCCGCCAGACATGAGAAATTCTAAAGTACTGTATGGGCAGAGACATCGACGATCAAATTCAACCTCTCGCCACCTCCGCTTCCGTCCACCATCGAAGACCAATGACGTCGCCGTTGCGACGAAGAGCGTCCTCGATTGCGGTCGCAAGTTGCTCGACTACTTCGGAAGTAGATATCCGCTTCAATCAGCGCCGAATATATGGCTGAGACGGTTCAATAAAGCAGAGATGGCCATTCGCATATTCCTCGTAATGGCCGCAGCCGATCCAAAGTGGGAACGATCGGTTCGCGATCTCCACGCACCAGCCCCAATCTTCCGGATAAACGCGTTCGACCTGATATCCGCGCTTCGGTAGTTCTGCCGCTAGCAGCAGAGCAAAACTCGCCTTTCGGTGCGGTCCCTCTAACTGGCTCGTCAGACAATGCGGTCGAGCGAAACTCTAAATGTGATCGCATCCGATCAAGCTATATCACTCAGCCGCCGCCCGCCATCGGTTCTCGCCTTTATGAGTTTACGCCCCAGCCCTCAGTTGCACTTCATCGCGCTCAGCGCAGCCCGCCCCCCGCTGTCCTGAACTATGCAACCTTCGCCGCATGGATAGCGTGACGCATCTCGGGCTTCAAATGTGTGCAGAGGCGCAGCATCTTCCAATCTTTGTGCCAGTAACCAGCGCTACCAGTTCAATTGTGAACCCAGCTTCAAACAGGCGGCTCGTTCCTTCGTGGCCGCAAGCCGTGAATGACTTTGTTTCCCCTGGTGCCTTTGGACGATGTAGGATCTTGTTCGTTCATGGGCGATAACATCGCGAAAGAGACGGACGATTAGAGATTGGAGCAGCTGGCTAATGCGACCCTGGCGAATTGTGCTGGCAATTTTGCTGGCCCCCGCGACCGGGCCATTGATCTATAGCGTGAGCATGCTTCTCGGATCAGGATATCCGTACTCTGGCCCGGGACACATGGAGAAGCATCTGCTCAGCACTGTCTCGTTGGTGGCACTCGCCTATCCCGTCAGCATCGGTCTCGGCGTGTCGCTTGTTGCTGTCCTCTACTTTGCAAATAAGCTGACGACGTGGAACTGCATTGTCTGGGCGTCGGTGGCAGGAGCGGTGGGCGGCTTCGCATTCTTTCGACGGCTTGTGGATCAACCGGGCTATACGCCTACCTTGTCGGAGGTCCTGATCCTGCCCGCTATTTTTGGTGTACTGGGCGGACTGACCGCATCGACCTTTTGCCTGATCGCCCGCCTAAAACCCAGGAAACCGGACTGAGCGCGCCATTCTCCGGGAATTGGGCGACGCAAGACATGAAGGCCTGCAATGGGCCACATACGCCAATACCTTTGATCTGGCAGGCTGCAGCAACCATCTGGCTTTGGGACGGGGAGGCGAGGGTACGCTCCCCAGCCGACGAAGCCCACCAAAAAAGCCCCATATTAGCGCGAGCACGAGCTCCAAGGCATCGAATTCCATCAGAGCAGATGGATTGCAGGAAAGTCTTTAGACTAGCGTAATCAGCGAACCCGACGGTGTGTGCCGCAGATGCCCACGCTGCGGCCGGGCGGCCGATGCAAATCACGTCTATGCTCGGCGCGCACTTGCGGTATTGATGATCAAGGGCAACAGGAACTTCGGCTACCCGGATCGAGGGCTTGCGGATGTTCGGGAAGGTGTCTTCGCACGCGGTAAGGATTCATGAGAATGATCCGCACGACCAGCAATTGCGCTAGTCGTCACGATCAATGGCTGAGCCAGATCCAAGGGATCATCGGCAAAGTGAGGCACTGATGCAGCGCAGCGCAGTCGCATTCTTCACTGCACCTTTGGCAGTTCCGTTGTTGATGCTGCCCTGGTTATTGTCGGGCCATCTCGCGGTGGGATGGATCCTAACGGCGATGGTCATCGCAGCATTATTGAGCTACGCGGGGACGCTCGCGCTGGGGATGCCCGTTTATTTCTTCTTGGGCGCGAGAGGTCTCACGGCCTTCTGGATCGCGGGCATAGCAGGCTACGTGATTGGTGCCATTATGTGGCTGGTGTTCTCCGTCCTGTTTCCGCTTTCGCTGGATCAGGGCTTTGCGGGCGTCCAATTCGCAGTGACCGATCTGCGTTCTCTCAAAGGTGTTTTGTGGCCCGGCGGCGTGCTGGGAGCCATCGTCGGGATGCTGTTTTGGGTGATCGCCCGACCAGATCGTCAGCCGTCTTAGCTCCCTTATTGGCAGAGCAGATGGACAGTTGGCAACCTAGGCTGATCTGTTTCTCGCTGTACTTGTGCTCAACGGGCCATGGTATCCTCGGCGGCCCAGTGTATGAGGTACAAAGTGGCATCGCCGATCGCTGATATGGTTGTCAAATCGGGAGCCTTGTCGGCCTGTGCCATCGCTGTGATCATTGCTGTCAGCGCTTGGATCAGCCGCCCCTGGGCGACGAAAAAGGGCCAGATTTGGCCCGCGCCCTTGTTAATGGTGGCGTACTTCTGTCTTGTGTTTAGCATCGGTGTCCCGATTGCGAACGTGGCAGCGAACTTTGGAGGGCAGACGCTGGGAAGGGTGCTCGGTCCGATCGGTTTTCTCGGCGGGATATGGTCTACTGCGTAAGCGGTGTTCCCGGGCCACGACGCAACCTTGGTAGTCGGCGCAGCGGATGCCTTGCGCCCGAACCTCCAGGATTCGCGAGTGCCGACTGTTGGGCCGCAACACCTCGGCGCAACCATCGGATA
>NZ_RZSF01000448.1:0-4254 GCF_004023325.1 Mesorhizobium sp. M1A.F.Ca.ET.072.01.1.1
ACAACCGCCGCTACCTGGATAGCCATCTTGAGACGCTGTTCGACCGCGCCGTGGCGCGGCGGCGGCCGCTCTCGGTGATGATCACCGACCTCGACCGTTTCAAATCCATCAATGACGCCCATGGCCATGACGGCGGCGACGACGTTCTGCGTGAATTCGCCAGGCGGCTGCGCAAGAACGTGCGCGGCATCGATCTCGCCTGCCGCTTCGGCGGCGAGGAGTTCGTCGTGGTCATGCCGGATACCGACGGGCCAATCGCCGAGAAGGTGGCCGAGCGTATCCGCGCCGAGATCGCGCAGGCGCCCTTCGCAATCGGCAGCGATGGCAAGACGATCGAGGTGACGGTCAGCGTCGGCGTGTCATCGGTGCTGAGGGGAGCCGATACGGTCGCGGCGTTGATGAAGCGAGCCGACCTTGCGCTCTACGAGGCCAAGAGCGGCGGCCGCAACCGGGTTGTCGCCAAGGCCGCCTAGTCCGTGTCACCCAATGGTGCGCAGCAGTTTTGGCGCATCGACATGGACAAGACCAGAAGACTTAAGCGCGTTGCCTGAATCGTTGCGCCGCGATGCGGTTACCCACGGAAGCCGCAATTCCGCGTCAACCCGATAGGGTTAGGAATTTACCTTAATCCAAGCGATTCGGGAGCCGTGGTTAAGAAATGGTTGATTTTCATAAGTTCTTGAGCAAATCTGCTTGGCATAGAACGAAGACGAAGCCGGCACGAGGGTAGACTGCCCGGCTCGATCCAGAAAATACCCCATGATGCTCAGGTCCGCCGCATCTCCTGGGTCCGTGGGGTCGGCCGGCCGGCGCTGGCACATAGTGGCCTCCTCGTACCGCTGCCAACCGCCGACCGGCCCCCTTTTTCTCATGATGATTCAGCGTCAGGCAGCCGCGGGCTTTCTTGCTCGAGCATCCGCCCGCTGAAAACAAAAACGCCGCCCCAAGGGGCGGCGTTCGGCATTTCAGGATAAACCGGATTACTTGATCTTGGTTTCCTTGAACTCGACGTGCTTCTTGGCAATCGGGTCGTACTTACGGAACGACAGCTTGTCCGTCTTGGTGCGGCTGTTCTTGCTGGTCACGTAGAAGAAACCGGTGTCGGCGGTCGACAGAAGCTTGATCTTGATGTTTGCGGCTTTGGCCATGATGTTCGTCCGTTAATATTCGTGGAGTTTTGGCCGCTGGAGCACGGGGAAAACACCCGGACGCGGGAAACTTGGCGCGACACATAAAGAACGCGCCCGGAAAGTCAAGTCCAAGAGCCTTCTTGCCCCGTTTTGACGCGGCGGAACTCGCCGCGTCAGGCGTTCTCCCTGACCTGCAGATCGGCCTTCTTCCAGTCGCCGGTGGTGTTCCACCAGCGGTTCGGATTGGTATGGTCGTCGAGTCCCTTGGAACGGCTGGTCAGCAGCGGCTGAATGCGGATCACGGGCTCCTGGTAGGAATGGGCCTGGAATATCGCTTCGGCGACACGGGCGGCGAGCGCCTGATCGTCGGGCAGTTCGAACGACACCTCGACCGTGCCCGGCCGCCTGCGCAACTCGATCTCGGCGCCCGCGGCAGCGCCTTCGAGCGTCCGGTAGCGCTCTATGCCTTGCGCCGACTGGTAGGCATTGCCGTCATACTTGCCCATGCGCAGCGGCGTGATCGCCACCACCGCCTCCATGATGCGCTCGACGTCGGCCGCCGGTGCCTGGAAGGTGACGAGCAGAAGCAGTTCCATCCTGAGGGATTTGGTTTCAAAGCCGCTGTCGATCATCGCTATATCCTCGCTCTTCCTGCATTGGGGCGAGGGTATAGCAGGGGGCCTGCTGACACGGTGATGTCAGCATAGCCCAGTGCCGGGCGACATTTTCACTAGAGGATCTTTCGCACCAACCTGACGAGGACCAGGAGCATGTACGCGGCAAAGAACAGCGCCAGCGACCAGCCGAAGCCCGAAGGGCCGAAGGCGTCCATGCCGATGCCGATCGCCTGCGGGCCGATCACCATGCCGACCCCATAGCAGAGCACGAAGGCGGCGTTGGCGGAGGCGAGCTCATGGCCGGAAAGCTGAGAACCCAGATGCGCAAGGCCGATCGTGTACATGGCCGCGACCACACCGCCCCAGACGAACAGAAGCGCCGCCATCAGGTGCCAGTCCTTGGCGAAGAAAGGCATGAACACGGTTCCGATGAGGCCGACCGTGGCGCAGGCCAGAAGCAGGTAGCGGCGGTCCGAGACTCGGTCGCTGATCATGCCAATCGGTATCTGCAGCAGCACGTTGCCGAGCCCGATCATGGTCAGCAACAGCGCAGCGTCGGCCTCGGAGTAGCCGATGCGGCTGCCATAGACCGGGAACAGCGAAAAGCCGCCGGTCTCGACGGCGCCGAACACCAGCACGGCGAAGGTTGCTGTGGGCACCATCCAGATATAGCGCAGGAAATGGCTGGTTTCGCCGTCGGCGACGATCGCCGGGCTCTCGTTACGAGCCGCCAGCACCGGGATGGCAGCAAGCGTTACCAACGCAATGGTGACGCCGAACGGCAGGAATCCACCGGAGCCGACATGGGCGAACAGCCACGGCCCGGCGGCGAAGCCCAGAGAAAGCACCGTAGCGTAGATGCCAAGCACAAGGCCGCGACGATGCGGGGGCGCCGAGGTGCTGATCCAGAATTCCGACAGAATGAAGAGCACTGTCAGCGAAATGTGCAGCGCGACGCGGAGCGGAAACCACATCCAGAAGGCCGGCGCGAAATGAAAGCCGACAAAAGCGAGCGCGCCAACGGCGATCATCAAAAGCATGGTCTGGGCGACGCCGAGGCGCATGGCCAGCGGCGTGGCGAGCGGCGCGCCGGCGATCGAGGCGAGCCCGGCGACCGCCGTGTTGAGGCCGATCATCGAGGCCGAGTGGCCGCGCGATTCGAGGATGACGCTGAGCAGCGGCATGCCGAGGCCGATGGCAATGCCGACCACGCTGATCGAGGAGATCGCCGCAGTCATCGGCAGCCAGTGTACGCGTTCGTCGCCCTGTTGCTGGGTATCGACCGTCATCGATGGGGATGCTCTGCTTCTAAAGGACTTCGCGAACGAAGCGGTTTCGGATGAGGCGGAAGAACGGCACTGCGCCGCCCGGACGCAGCAACGGATCGTGGGCGAGCCGCCTTTCCAGTTCTTCCAGGATCATGCGGGTGATGTCGGGTGTGTCGGCCTTGCGGGCATCGCCAAGCGGCAGCCAGACGAGCCCCTCCAACTCGTTGGTTGGACCACCGTCGGGCAATTCGACGGCGACATCCTCACGCCAGGCGCTGAAGAAGCGGGTATCGAAGCGGCGCACGCGGTTGGGCGGCGTTATGGCGCGCGCAATGAAGCGCAGGGCGTCCAGCGACGGTGCGACGCTGTGTTCGACGAAACCCTGCCAATCGCGCTTGGCGGTCGCGAACGGGCCTTTACGACCGATCAGCAGGCCGGCTTCCTCGTAAGTCTCACGAATTGCCGACATGGCGATGGCGCGCGCCCGTGCGGCACTCGCGCGGCCGGGGCCGCTCACAAGCCTCGCCTCTTCCTCAGGATGCAGCGGGGCAGCCACCGGAACGCGGCTGTCGGCGGGATCGGTGCGGCCCCCGGGGAAGACGAATTTTCCCGGCATGAAGGCGTGGCCGGCATGGCGCCGGCCCATCAGCACCAGAACGTCGCTGGCTCTCCTGTCGAGCAGGATCAAGGTTGCGGCATCGCGCGGGCGAAGCGGCCGACCGCCGTGCACGGCCAAGCCTTTATCGAGCTTGTCGACATCCGCCTTGGTCATTCCTTCCATGCGCTCGACCTAGCGGAAACTTCTCGAACGCGAAAGTGGCTTGCGTGTTCGGGCCTTTGCACCAGCCCCGGACCAAACGTCGCTGCCGCAGCGATTCCAGGAAAAACGCGCAGCGGTTCTCGATCTGGATTTCCACTGTTCGGAGATGGTCGTTGTTTGTCTCAAGGGCAGAACCGCTGCAGGCTTAGGGATGCGGCTCGAACTCGTCCTTCTCGCCGCCGAAGCCGTGCATATAAAGCGCCCATTGCAGGCCGATGACGGCGCCTTCCGGCAGGTCGGCGACCTTGGTGTATTTCTTCGAATAGAGGCCGATCGGCCAGACGCCGGTATAGCCGACGGGGACGATGTGATAGCCTTGCGTCTTGATCTGGTTGTCGAGATAGGGCTTGTGCTGGAAGGCGTTGGCGTCGATCTCGCCGCGTTCCAGCGCCTCGTTCGGCTGGGTGTAGTCGTTGAAG
>NZ_RZSF01000449.1:0-4236 GCF_004023325.1 Mesorhizobium sp. M1A.F.Ca.ET.072.01.1.1
ATGACGATCAGCAGGTTTTTCCTGACCGCGCTCAATCCGGCCCTGAGCGAAGCGCCGAAATCGCCCGGGCCGAGGCGCTTGTGGAAAGCGCCGCCACTCCCGCCGCCGCCACCGCCGCGCCGGCCCTTGTCGTCCACACCTCCTGGGGGAGATCCGCCTTGCTGCGTCTTGATGGGACCAGTGTCGCCGTCGATGGTGATCATGCCGGGCGACTTTGCCGCGTCTTTCATCTCGGTTACCGACGGCTTGGCTGGTTCGTCGGGCGCGACCTTGGCCTGCGGTTCGGCCGGCCGTTGGGCCGCTGGCTGTGGCCTCGGCGGCGCTGCATTGGCCTGGATATTCTGCCTTTCGGCCGCTGGCATTGGCTTGAGCGTGGGTTCGGCCGGCCGTTGGGCCGCTGGCTGTGGCCTCGGCGGCGCTGCATTGGCCTGGATATTCTGCCTTTCGGCCGCTGGCATCGGCTTGGGCGTGGGTTCGGCTGGCCGTTGGGGCACAGGCTGTGGCCTCGGCGACGCCGCGTCCGCCGGGACATTCAGTTTGTCGATCGTCGGCGCTGTCGTCGCGGGAGGCTCGGTGGCCACCGGCTCACCTTTTGCAACGGCGGCTGAAGGCGGAGCAACAGGTTTCTTGGCCGTCAAAGCTGGCCCCTGCCACTCGGCCGGTCGCGTCTGGAATGTTGGCGTTGGCGGCAGCGGCTCAGGTGCGACAGCCGAACGCGCCCGTGTGGTGCCGAGGATGGAACTTTGGCTTGGCTGCGGAGCTGGCTCCGGCTTGCACAGTTGGCGCTGCGCCATGAAGTTCGGTATGTCAACGGTGGCTACGGGTTTGGGCGCTGCGGAAGAAGCCGGAGGATGCCCCGCATTGGCGCGCATCTCGTTGGTGAGGTTCGGTGGCCCGCCTGTCGTTTGCAGAACTGGATTTGCTCTTTCCTCGGGTCGCCCCTCCTGCAAGGCGGGTGCGATTTTGATGGGGCCGGCCGCGGCCGCCTTCGCTTCGCTGACCTGTGGATTCGTCGTTGTGGGAGGCGTGACGATTTGCCTGACCACGCCGCCCCCGTCCGCCTGCCCAGCCGGGCTGGTCGATGCAGGGGTTCTCGCTGGCTGGTGCGCAGGCAGGGGCGCTGTGGCCTGCTCTGGTTTCGGCTGACTGGTTACTGCGCTCCGGCCGTCGACCTGCGGCAAAGGTCGGTCCTGACCGGCCTTTACCTCGCGATGGGGGACTGCATCGTAAAACTGGCCGACGGCATTGTCGATTGTCTTGATGGTCCGGTCGATCGCCTGCTCGTGCTGCCGCAGGGCGTTCGAAAGCGTCTTGCGAGGCACCGCGGAACTCGACGATCCCTGGTCGTCCTCCTGCATCGCCGCCTCTAGGTCTTCGGCAAACGTGTCCCAAGGCAGGTCGCGATCATCGGTCATTGTATCCCCCGGTTCCCGGATCAGCCCAATATTGTTTGCACGCCGTCCGCCTGAACATGATCCGGCGTCGGGACTATCAAATGGTCCATCTGCGTGTCGTCGGCGCCCGCATCGTCGGCCAGGAACGCGATCGCTTCGTTGACCAGCGCGTCCGGATTCTGTCCGCCGAGTTCAGGATCGCTCGAGATGATGTCGGCCTGGATCAGGATCTCCTGCGAATAGTGCTCGCCGCCGACATAGGTCTTTTCGGTTCCGTCGACGTCGATGATCCCCGCGAAGTTCGCCACCTGATTACCGCCGGTGGTGACAGTCCATTCCGCCTCGGGATGGGCGACGAACTGGTTCATCGCCAAGGCAACCTGATCGCTGTCGCCCAGCACGTTCGTCTGCGACACATACTGCACGTTGAGCAGGTCGCCGGAGATGTAGAGAACCCGCAAGGCGCCGATACCGGCGAAGGCTGGGTCGTTCAGTATGTCGCCAGGGCCGGCGTCCTTGCCGGCCGCGAAGTCCTGGGCCGCTTGAAGATAGGACGTCGGCAAGGCCTCATAGTGGTTCTGGCCGCCGACATTGATGATCGTCGCATCGTTCCAGAGCAGGTTGCCGGCGGTCGAGTAGGAGCCTTCTCCGGAAGTCTGGAAACCATCGACCGCGCCGATGAGATCGTTGTCGATCAGGAAATTCATCTGCTGGATGATGTTGGCGTCGTAGATGTTTCCGCCGATGATGATCAGGTCGTAGTAGTGACCGAGCTCGTTCAGCGACACGTCGTTGATCGCCGTGTTGTCGCCGGTGCTCACGCTGGTCCTCACACCCGACGAGGACATAACCGTGGTGTCGTTGTCGGCCATGAAGCAGTACTGCTGGATCCAGTTCGTGATGATGAGGTCGCCGGTGACCTGCGTCACCACCCAGGCGGCGGGGAAACCGTCCGCTGCGGTTGGCGCCACGCTGCCGGCCGACGGGTCGATGTGCTTGAACGCGGCGATGTTGAAGGCCTCGTCGGGGGCGTTGCCCAGCTTCCACCCATTCAGGGAGGAGCTTACGATATCCGTGTCGCAGCGTGCGTTGATCTGGATGATGGCATTGATTTCATAGCTGTTGCCGACAGTGGCGACGACCGATGTCGTCGTCCAGTTGTTGGTCAGCACGGCCGAATTGATCAGCGTGTTGGTGCCGGTGTCCAATTCAACGCATGGGCTGAGCAGGCCATTGCCCCAGCCCGACATGAAGTCGGAGGAATCCGGCGGCGTGTTGTAGTCGTCCTTGTCGGGTCCAGCGCTGGCAACCTCGTCATCCTGGTGCTGTTCCTTGAGGAGATTGATGTGGTCCTCCGCCTTCGGCGCGTCGGCATCGTCGACCAGCTGGCCGTTGACATAGGTTCCCAAGATCGGGCCTGAAGTCGCGTCTGGGTGCAGGACGAAGACGTTCGCTTCGCCGCTCGGGTCCTCGATGTAGGCCGCGATGCGTTCGCCCATGGTCACCACCGCGGCCGCCATGTCGTCGGGAGTGCCCAGCAACGTCACATCGTCGATCGGCGACACGTCCGCCGCCGCGTTCATCAGCGAGGCCAGATGGCTGCTGTCGTCGACCGCCGCGGGCGTGAAGATCAGCCCATGTCCGCCGGCGCCGACATAGTCGTTGTCGGACAGGCGGATTTCCTGGTTGATGTAGGCTGCGATCGCGCCTGGAGGTTCGATGTTTGGCAGGACCATGCCGCCACCGAAAGCCGGCAGATGCGGCAGATGGAAGTGATGATGGCCGGGGCTCAGATGGCCGTGCTGAACGATTTCGGGCGGCGTGTACCAGAAGCTCGAACTGACCGTGTTCAGCACCAGGTCCGGCTTGACCCCCATATACGGAACGTGTGGATCGAAGTCGTCGAGGGTATAAGGCGCCTTGACGTTGACATTCGTGTTTGGAAGGTCGGGAGTTTCTTCCTTGGTGGCCGCAGCAATTTTGAACTCGTCGTAGGTCTTTAGCTGCCGTGCCTCCTCGACCGAGATCTCGAACATGCCGATGAAATGCGAGATGACCTCGGTCATCTTGTCCAGCTGCATCGTGTACACGGTAGCCTCCGTATCTTGAGATCATTCGCGCTCGGTCGGGGCGGCATGTCTCCCGGATGGAAGGACTGCGCGGAAACTCCGCGCAGTCCCAAGCTGTCTGATTTCGTGACGAAATCAGTCGTGTGACATCGATCAGGTACCGGTATGGTCGCCGGCGTCCTCGCCAGTCAGCGTGTTGTGGTAGTCGCCGCCAACCACGGTCTGGTCGACCAGGTTTTCCTGAAGGTTGGCGCCCATCACTATCTGCTGATTGAAGGCGCTGACGTCGATCAGGCCGTCGGCCGAAGAGTGGCTCGTGCCGGTCACGTAGCCGTCATCGCCATTCTGCGAGCCCCACATCCCAGCGTCGCCGCCGGTGCCGCCGTCACCGTTGAAGGCTTGGCCGCCAGCGCCGCCGGCACCACCGTAGCCGGAAGCGGTGTATCCACCCGTGGCGTCGCCGCCGGTACCGTCAGCCCAGGCGCCGCTCAGCGCATGGCCACCGTCACCACCAAAGGCCGCTGCGAAGCCGCCGAGGCTGTCGCCGCCGTAAGCGTCGCCACTGGTGGCCGCGCCGCCGGTTCCGTCACCGCTGGATCCGTCACCGCCCGTGCCAGCACCGCCCGTGCCGCCGGCACCGCCGGTGCCGGAGCCCGAGCCCGAGCCCGTACCAGCGCCCCAGCCTGCGCCGAGGGCGTCACCGCCGTACGATTCGGAGTCGCCGCCGTTCGAATTGGCGTTGCCGCCATCCGAATTGGCATTGCCGCCATCAG
>NZ_RZSF01000044.1:0-31071 GCF_004023325.1 Mesorhizobium sp. M1A.F.Ca.ET.072.01.1.1
CGATAGCGCTCTGAGCGACATAGGTTCTGATCAGCAGCATCGTTCCGGTCCGTTTTCGACGGGAAACCAAATCGTCAAAATGGACCGGAATGCAAGGCCCCGTCGCGCTATTTCAGCGGATGAGCATGGCTGCCGACGTCAGACGACTCACGTCCGATTGATCGACACCCCACCATCGGCAAACAGTGCCGTGCCAGTGGTGAAGCTTGAGGCGTCCGAGGCGCAAGATAGAGCGCTGAGCGAGCGATCTCCTCGGGCTGCGCCATGCGCTTCAGTGCATGGATGCCTTCGACGAAGGCACGCGCCTCGGGCGTCGTGGTCGTGGCGCCGGGCGTGTCGGTGCCGCCGGGCAACAGCGCGTTGACGCGCAGCCCTTTCGGTCCGTATTCGGCGGCCAGCACCTGTGTCAGCCCGATCAGCCCCGCCTTGGCGGCGGCGTAGGCCGCCATGCCCGGCATGCCTGCGGTATAGCCGACGAAGCTCGAGGTGAAGATCAGCGAGCCGCCGCCGCGCTCCAGCATCGCCGGGATCTGGTGCCTGGCGGCGAGGAAGGCGCTGGTCAAATTGGTGTCGATCGTGTCGTGCCAAGTCGCCGGCGCCATCTCCGGGACCGGCGCCATCAAGCCGACGGCGCCGGCATTGTTGAACGCAATGTCGAGGCCGCCGAACCTTTCGACCGCAAGCTCGACCAGAGCTCTGGCATAGGCTTCGTCTCTGACGTCGCCGGCGAGTGCAATTGCGGTTCCACCTGCTGTCTCGATTTCGCCGACGAGTGCATCGAGCTCGGCCCGGCGGCGCGCGGCGACGACGAGACTGGCGCCCTGCTCGGCGAATAGACCGGCCGTGGCGCGGCCGATGCCGGAGCTGGCGCCGGTGACGATGGCAACCTTGTTGGTGAGTGCGAACATTTCTCATCCTTTCTCTATGCCGGTCCAGCCGGTGGTGGGATGCTTGGTCGCAAATCGGCATTTCGGCAGCCACCCGAAAGCTGACTTGCCGATCGGAATGCGAGTTGTCGGGCATGCGCCGCGCAGCCGCGGCGCAAAACGGCAAGCGCCGTCGCAAACAGCGCAAGGGTGGCTACGCGCTTTCGCTAGTGATACACCACGCGCGCCGGGGGATGCCCGGCCGAGATCCGCGATTTTTGGCGCGAGGCTGAACGTGAAGAAATACTCCGTATTCGCCATTGCCCGCGAGGCGATGCGCGGCCACAAGGGCTGGGAAGAGCAATGGACCTCACCCGAGCCGAAGAAGGAATACGACGTAATCATCGTCGGCGCCGGCGGCCACGGCCTGGCCACCGCCTATTATCTGGCGACCGAGCACGGCATCACCAATGTCGCGGTGCTGGAAAAGGGCTGGCTCGGCGGCGGCAACACCGGCCGCAACACCACCATCATCCGCTCCAACTATCTCTATGACGAAAGCGCCGGCATCTACGACCATGCGCTGAAGTTGTGGGACGGACTGAGCCAGGAGCTCAACTACAACGTCATGTATTCGGCGCGCGGCGTCATGATGCTCGCGCACAATGTGCATGACGTTCAGGTGTTCAAGCGCCACATCCATGCCAACCGCCTCAACGGCATCGACAATGAGTGGCTGACGCCGGAACAGGCGAAGGAGTTCTGTCCGCCGCTCAACATTTCCAAGGAGGCGCGCTATCCGGTCATGGGTGCCGCGCTGCAGCGCCGCGGCGGCACGGCCCGCCACGATGCGGTCGCCTGGGGTTATGCGCGCGGCGCCTCGGCGCGCGGCGTGCACATCATCCAGAACTGCGAGGTCACCGGCGTCAAGCGCGCGGCCAACGGCGCGGTCACCGGCGTCGAGACGACGCGCGGCTTCATCGGCGCCAAGAAGGTCGGCGTCGTCGCGGCCGGCCATTCGTCGGTCATCATGGATATGGCCGGCGTGCGCATGCCGTTGGAGAGTTATCCGTTGCAGGCGCTGGTCTCGGAGCCGGTCAAGCCGGTGGTGCCATGCGTCATCATGTCGAACACGGTGCACGCCTATATTTCGCAGTCGGACAAGGGCGAACTGGTCATCGGCGCCGGCACCGACCAGTATATCTCCTATTCGCAAACCGGCGGCCTGCACATCCTGCAGCACACGCTCGACGCCATCTGCGAAATGTTCCCGATCTTCACCCGCATGAAGATGCTGCGCTCCTGGGGCGGCATCGTCGACGTGACCCCCGACCGCTCGCCGATACTGGCTAAGACGCCGGTCAAGGGCCTCTATGTGAATTGCGGCTGGGGCACGGGGGGCTTCAAGGCGACGCCAGGTTCGGGCAACGTCTTTGCCCACACCATCGCCAGGGACGACCCGCACCCTATCAACGCGCCCTTCACGCTCGAGCGCTTCCGCACCGGTCGTCTCATCGACGAAGCGGCGGCGGCGGCGGTGGCGCATTGATGGTTGCCGAGATGGCCTGCCAGAAGGTTTGCGATCAACCCGGCCGGCGCCCGCGTCGGCCATGGCGAATTGTAGGATCAACCTAGATGCTTCTCATCCGCTGTCCCTATTGCGAGGAAGAGCGCCCGGAACTCGAGTTCCGCAATGCCGGCGAGGCGCATATCGCGCGCCCGACCAACATTGCCGCCGAAAGCGAAGACGATTTCGAGAAGTTCTTCTTCATCCGCTCGAACCCGAAAGGCGTCATCTATGAGCGCTGGCGGCATATCCATGGCTGCGCCCGCTTCTTCAACGCCGTGCGCGACACCGTCACCGACAAGTTCGTCATGACCTACAAGGCCGGCGAGCCGAAGCCCGCGAAGCTGCCTGGAGCCTCGAAATGAACGCGTCGTTCCGCATCTCCGGCGCCGGGCGCCTCAGCCAGGCCAAGACCGCCTCGTTCAGCTTCGACGGCAAGTCCTATCTCGGCATCGAAGGCGACACGCTGGCCTCGGCTTTGCTTGCCAACGGCGTCCATCTGGTCGGCCGATCCTTCAAATACCATAGGCCGCGCGGCTTCCTGTCGGCCGGTGCGGAAGAGCCCAACGCGCTGGTGCAGATCGTGCGCGACGACGCGCGCAAGACGCCGAATGTGCGCGCGACCGTGCAGGAGCTCTATGACGGGCTCACCGCCAGTTCGCAGAACCGCTGGCCCTCGCTCGCCTTCGATGTCGGCGCGGTCAACGACATTGCCTCGCCGATGTTCTCGGCCGGCTTCTACTACAAGACCTTCATGTGGCCGAAGTCGGCCTGGTTGAACTTCTATGAGCCGAAGATCCGCGCGACGGCCGGCCTTGGCGTTTCCCCCGACCGGCCGGATCCTGACCATTATGCGGCGCGCTACGCGCATTGCGACGTGCTGGTGCTGGGCGGCGGTGCGGCCGGCATCGCCGCGGCGCTTGCCGCAGCCGAAACCGGCGTGCGGGTAATCCTCGCCGACGAGCAGGCCGAATTCGGCGGCAGCCTGCGCTTCGAGAGCGGCGCCAGGATCGATGGCGAGGACGGCTTTGCCTGGGCACAAGCCGCGATCGCCAAACTCAGGGCGATGGACAATGTCCGAGTGCTGTCGCGCACGACAGCTTTCGGGTACTACGCGCAGAACTTCGTCGGCCTGGTCGAGCGGGTCAGCGACCATCTCAAGAGCCCCGGCCGGGAGCTGGCGCGCGAGCGCCTGTGGCAGGTTCGCGCCAAGCGGGTCGTGCTCGCGACCGGCGCCATCGAGCGGCACATGGTGTTCGCCAACAACGACCGGCCGGGCGTCATGCTGGCATCGGCGGCGCGCACCTACCTCAACCACTATGGCGTGGCGGTCGGCAGGAATGTCGGCGTCTATACGGCAAACGACTCGGCCTACGCGGCCGCGATCGACCTGAGGAAGGCCGGCGTCAATGTCGCTGCCATCGTCGACCTGCGCGACAACCCGTCGGGGGCGGTGATCGACGAAGCGAGGAGCCTCGGCATCGAGATCAATTTCGGTCGCGCTGTGGTTAGCGCCGGCGGCAAGCTGCGCGTATCGTCGATGACGGTGCAGCCGAAGAACGGCGGCGGCGAGCGCACGATCGCGGTCGACGCCATCCTGATGTCCGCCGGCTGGACGCCGTCGGTGCATCTGTTCTCGCAGTCGCGCGGCAAGGTCGCCTTCAACGAGGAGGCGCGACGCTTCGTGCCGGGGACCTATGCGCAGGACTGCGTCTCGGTCGGCGCCTGCAACGGCACGGACGGTCTGGAGGCAACGGTCGACGAGGCCTATGCGGCAGGTGCCCAGGCGGCAAGGGACGCCGGCGGCAAGGATTCCAGCGGCAAGATGGGCAAGGGCGCCAAGCCAAAGGTCGATGCCAGTGAAAGCTGGTCACGCGGCATGCTTGGCGCTGCGCCCGGCGCCGGGCCGGGCACCACGGTCAAGGCCTTCGTCGATTTTCAGAACGATGTCACCGCCAAGGACATTCGCCAGGCGGTGCATGAAGGCATGCACTCGATCGAGCACGTCAAGCGCTTCACCACCAACGGCATGGCGACCGACCAGGGTAAGACGTCGAACATGCACGGCCTGGCGATCGCCGCCGAGACGCTCGGCAAGCCGATCCCGCAGGTTGGTCTCACCACATTCCGCGCGCCCTATACGCCGGTCACCTTCGGCTCGATCGTCGGCCATGCGCGTGGCGCGCTGTTCGACCCGACGCGCCGCACGGCGACGCATGGCTGGGCGGCCGCCCAAGGTGCCGTGTTCGAGGATGTCGGCCAGTGGAAGCGGGCCTGGTATTTCCCCAAGGCCGGCGAGGACATGCACGCCGCCGTCAACCGCGAATGCGTCACAGTGCGCAAAGCGGCCGGCCTGTTCGACGCCTCCACGCTCGGCAAGATCGAGGTGGTCGGGCCGGATGCGGCGAAGTTCATGGAGCTGCTCTACACCAACCCGTGGGAGAAGCTGGAGCCCGGCCGCTGCCGCTACGGCATCATGCTGCGCGAGGACGGCTTCATCTATGATGACGGCGTCGTCGGCAGGCTGGCGCCGGACCGCTTCCATGTGACGACGACCACCGGCGGCGCGCCGCGTGTCATGCATCACATGGAGGATTATCTCCAGACCGAGTTCCCGTATCTCAATGTCTGGCTGACCTCGATCACCGAGCAATGGGCGGTAATCGCCGTGCAGGGGCCGAGCGCGCGGAAAATCATCGAACCTTTGGTCGAAGGCATCGACATGTCGGACGAGGCACTGCCGCATATGTCGGTGCGCGAAGGCAAGATCTGCGGCGTGCCGACGCGGCTGTTCCGCATGTCTTTCACCGGCGAGCGCGGCTTCGAGGTCAACGTGCCGGCCGACTACGGCGAAGCGGTGTGGGAAGCGCTGTGGGCCGAAGGCCAGAAGCATGGCGCGACCGCTTACGGCACCGAAACAATGCACGTGCTGCGCGCCGAAAAGGGCTACATCATCGTTGGCCAGGATACGGACGGCACGGTGACGCCGAACGATGCCGGTCTCGACTGGGCGGTCGGCAAGAAGAAGACCGACTTCGTCGGCATTCGCGGCATGATGCGCGCGGATCTCGTCGCCAAGGGCCGCAAGCAACTGGTCGGTCTGAAGACCAAGGATCCGAAGGTCGTGTTGGAAGAAGGCGCGCAGATCGTCGAGGATCCGAAACAGGCGATCCCGATGAAGATGATCGGCCACGTCACCTCCAGCTACTGGTCGGAGAACTGCGGGCGCTCGATCGCGCTGGCGCTGGTCGCCGGCGGCCGTGATCGCATGGGCCAGACGCTCTATGTGCCGATGCCGAACGGCACGATCGAGGTGGAGGTCACCGGCATGGTGTTCGTCGACGAAAAGGGGAGCGCCTCAATGGCTAAGGCTGCCGCCAAGACAAAAGCCGCCGACGCTTCAGCTGCCACCGAACGGCGTCCGGCACTTGCCGGCCGCGCGGTGTCGGCGCCGGCCGTCAAGGTCGAGATCCTGCCGCCGGCCGAACGCATCTCGCTGCGCGCGCCCGAAACTTCCGTCGCCGCGCTTTCCAAGGCGCTCGCCGTGACGCTGCCGGCGAAGCCGAAGAGCTCGGCGGCGAAAGGCGGGCGCACCGCCTTATGGCTCGGGCCGGACGAATGGCTGGTCATCGACGACGCCGGGAACGATCCGCTGGCCGACTGCGCCAAGGTCTCGGCGCTGCACTCCGCGGTCGGCATCTCGCATCGCAATGTGGCGATCTCGGTTGCCGGGCCGGCGGCCGCGGTGACGGTCAATTCCGGTTGCCCACAGGACCTGTCGCTCGAGGCCTTCCCGGTCGGGGCAGCATCGCGCACCATTCTCGGCAAGTCCGAGATCGTGCTGCTGCGTACCGCTGAAGACACGTTCCGGGTGGAATGCTGGCGTTCCTTCTCGGACTATGTATTTACTTTGCTGTCGGAAGCGGCGAGCGACGCGGCGAACTGATCCTGCGCCAACCGGTCCGAAGGGCCGGCCTCGGGGAAATCTTCACCGGTCCGGGCCGTTTCTGCGGCTTGCGAGGAGACTGCCGATGCCGTCCAAATCCGCGCCGAAGACGCCCAAGAAGACAGAGGCGGTCCGTTCGCTGGAGCGGGATCGCGAGATCGAGGAAGAAGAGCTCGAGGAAGGCCTCGAGGACACCTTCCCGGCCAGCGATCCGGTATCGATTACCAGCACCACCATCCCCGGCGGCCCAGCAAAGCCTGGCAGGGCCAAGACCTTGCCTGGAATGAAGTCGCGCAAGAAGTAGAGCCGCTGCCGCTGTCAAATCGGGCTTCAGGCGAAACGAAAATGGGCGGCCAAGTGTCGCCCGTTTTCGTTTGCGATTTGGCGGTGATTAGAGGCCGGGCACGAACCAAGGGTTCACGTCGATGCCGAGCCGCGGGCTCTTGTTCGTCTGGATGTTGGCGGCATCGGTCTTTTCCACCGAGCCGGTCGCGGCGCAGTCGAGCGCCTGATTGGTGTGAGTCTGGGTGCAGGCCGCAGGGGCGTGCTTGGCCGGCTGGCTCCCGCCAGCGCAAGCGGCGCCTGAGAGAGACAGCACGGCAGCGAGCGCGAGGATTGTCTTTTTCATCTTTCCGTCTCCAATCGTACATGTACGATACAACGTACAGATACGGTTAACGGAGGCCGAATTCAAGAGGCAATTTGTACACGTACGACAAATTGTCTTGAACGGAGTACCGGCCTCGCGAATCAAGCGACCGGCTTGTTCAAACCGGCGCAGCCGGTCAGCAGTTGACGGGTGTATCGGTGAGGGGGGGTATGTGCTGCGCCGACAACGAGGCCAACATAAAATCGCACATCCGCTTCACATAGGCCTGGGGGTCGCCGAACGGATAGAAGGGAAAGGTGATCAGCAGCGAAATCGTGCCGTGGCCAACGGTCCACAGCATGGTGGCTATGGCGCGAGGGTCGCCTTTGAGCTTGCCGGCTGCGACGCAGGCCTCGACCCTGCTGATCAGCACCTTCATCGCCGGATTGCCCTGTTCCATGTCCTCGTAGCTCCGGCCTTCCGGCAGCCGGGTCTTCTCTGTCATGAAGACGGTGCGGTATTCATTGGGATTGCCGAGCCCGAAGGCGGCATACTCGGTCATCACAGCCCGCAGCGCCTCAACGGGATCGTCTGCCGGGTGCTCCTCGATGCGGCGGGCAAGCGTTTCGAACGCGTCCTCGGCGAGCGCGAACAGGATGTCCTGCTTATCGGCAAAATAGGAATAGACCGACATCGGCGCGTAGCCGACCCGCTTGGCAAGCTTGCGAATGGTAAGCCCTTCGTAGCCCTCTTCCTGCACAAGCTTGTGAGCTGCGTCGACCAGTTCGGAACGAAGCTCGGCTTTCTGTTTCTCGCGGCGTTTCTGAACGCTCAGCGGCAATTTCCGCCTGCCTTTATGGTTGGTTGCCTGATAAAATTATATACGCTGTACGGAAACGGACAAGGGAGCGGCCTGGTTCCCCAAGATACGCCCTAACGCTTTGTTCCTACTTAATTCCGAACAGGAAAGCCGCTACCCACTTTTTCTGAACTAAATCGCGCTGATGCCGCCGTCCAGCGCCTGCGCATGGCCGCGAGCCCTCAGTGGCGAAGGCTTTGGCCGCGCCGCTGCCGAGACCGCCTGTCGCACCGGTGATCAGCACCGTCGCTCCATCGAAACGGCCCGTGGCTTGGCTCCCTCAACTTTTCTTGTCAATCAGTTCCACCGCCAGCGCGGCGAGCAGCTTCACCGCCTCGCCATAGGTCCTGGCCTTTTCCGGGTTGGAGGCATTGCCGTCCAGCGCGCGGCGGTAGACACCCTGGCAGATCGCCGCCAGGCGGAAGAAGGAGAAGGCGAGGAAGAAGGTCCAGTTGCCGATGCCGTCGATGCCGCGCCGGCGGCAATAGGCGGCGACATAGGCCTCCTCGGACGGCAGGCCGATCGAGGCGCGGTCGATGCCGTCTAGGCCGCGAAAGCCCGACCCATGCGGCAGCCGCCATTGCATGCATTGATAGGCGAGGTCGGCAAAGGGATGGCCAAGCGTCGACAGTTCCCAGTCGAGCACGGCGATGACCTTCGGCTCGTCCTTGGCGAAAATCATATTGTCCAATCGGTAGTCGCCATGCACCAGCGAGACCCGGCCGTCATCGGCCGGCATATGCGTCTCTAGCCAGGTCATCAGCCGATCCATAGCGGCTATGCTTTCGGTTTCGGAGGCGCGGTACTGACTTGTCCAGCGCGCGAACTGGCGCTGGAAATAGCTGCCGGGCTTGCCGAAATCGCCTAAGCCCACAGCCTCGACATCGACTTGGTGCAGGGCGGCGAGGGTCGCATTCATGGCGTCGTAGATCGCGGCACGCTCGTCATTGCCGGATGTATCCGGCAGCGACGGATCCCAGAAGATGCGCCCGTCGAGGAACTCCATGACGTAGAACATGCGGCCGATCGGCGTCATCTCACCTGAAAGATGGAGCATGCGCGGCACCGGCACGGAGGTCGTGCTCAGCGCCTGCATGACCCGGAATTCGCGGTCGACCTGATGTGCCGATTTCAGCAACTGCCCCGGCGGCTTGGCGCGCAGCACGTAGCGGCCGCTGGCGGCGGTCAGCAGATAGGTCGGGTTCGACTGTCCGGACTTGAATTTTTCGGCCGCGCAAAGCTTGGAAAAACCAGGCACATGCGCTTCGAGATAAGGCGCAAGCGCTGCTTGGTCGAGCGCGTTGGCGTCGCCGCTCATGCGGTCTCGGGCTGGCGCTCGATCAGCGTCAGGGTCAGCCAGCGCGCGGTGAGCGCCGGCTTCTTCGATCCTTCGATCTCGATGGTGACGTCGTGCGCCGTCTGCACCCATCCCGAAGGCCGCACCTTGACGTCGGCCAGCACGAAATGGGTGCGGATGCGCGAGCCGGTCTTCACCGGCGCCAGGAAGCGCAGCGTGTCGAAGCCGTGATTGACGCCCATCTTGGTGTTTTCGATCGGCGGCATGGTCTCGAAGGTCATGGCCGACAGCAGCGACAGCGACAGGAAGCCGTGCGCGATGGTGCCGCCGAACGGCGTCTCGCGCGCGGCCCGTTCCGGATCGCAATGGATGAACTGGTGATCGTCGGTGGCGTCGGCGAACTGATCGATCATGCGCTGCGTCACCGTGCGCCAGGGCGACACGCCGACTTCCTTGCCGACGCTGGCCAGAAGCGTATCGAGACTGATCGGTTCCACGCTGATGTCCTCCGCACCCCGCCCGGATCGCGATTGCTTGAACCGGGCGTCCTACTCCTTGAACAATGTCATCCCGTGCTGCACCGACTGGCCGCCGTCGATCGGCAGGATGGCGCCGGTGACATAGCTTCCGGCACGGCTGCACAAATAGAGCGTTGCGCCGGCAATGTCATCCGCCACGCCGATGCGGCCGAGCGGAACATGGCTGCCGACACGTTTCGCCTGCTCCTCCGTGGCGGTGGCAAAGGCCGTCATCCGGCTCTGGAAGGGACCGGGCGCAAAGGCGTTGACGGTGATGCGGCGGGCGGCGAATTCGATCGCCAGCGTGCGCGTCAGGTGATGCACCGCAGCCTTGGAGGCGGTGTAGGAATAGGCATCGTCGGCCAGCGGCTGCGTGCCCATCACCGAGCCCAGATTGATCACGCGGGCCGGGTCATCGTCGCTTGCTGCGGCATCGAGCAGCGGCAAAAGCTCGCGCGTCAGATGGAAGACGGCGGTGACGTTGACGCCCAACACCTTGGCCCAGGCGTGGTAGGGAAACTCTGCGAGCGGCGCGCCCCAGGAAATGCCGGCATTGTTGACCAGGATGTGCAGCCGGTCCGTTCGGACCTTCACCTCGGCAACCAGCGCGGCGATGCCCGCTTCGCTGGACACGTCGCCGGCAAATCCCTCGGCCCGACCGGAGCCGCCCTGCGCGTTGATTTCGTCGGCGACCCGCACACAGTCCTCGCCCTTGCGCGAGGCGATCATCACGGAGGCGCCGGCCTGCACCAGTCCGGTCGCGACCATGCGGCCGATGCCTGTTGCGGCACCGGTCACAAGCGCGGTCTTGCCGACCACCGAGAACAGCTTGTCGAGATAGCTCATCATAATTCCTCCCGCGCGCCTCGTCCCGGCCGGAACCGAAGGACTCGCGTTGACAAGGCTAGCCGAAGTACGGTCATCCTTGCCACGGATAAAGGAGCGAAAGGGTCGGAACCGATGGCGGACATGAACCTCGGCATGACCGAGCGGCTGAAGCCGATCCATCAGCGCGTGGCCGCGATGGTGCGCGACGAGATCGCGCCGCTCGGCGAGGAGTTTCTCGCCGAGGTCGGCAGAAACGGTGACCGCTGGACTTACACGGCCAGGCAGACCGGAATCCTCGAAGGGCTGAAGAAGACGGCGCGGGAGCGCGGGCTGTGGAACTTCTGGCTGACCGATTCCAAGCGCGGCTACGGCCTGTCGACGGTCGAATATGCCTATCTGGCGGAGGAGATGGGCAAGGCGCATCTCGGCGCCGAGGCCTTCAACTGCTCGGCGCCCGATACCGGCAATATGGAAGTCCTGGAGCGCTACGGCTCAAAAGAGCACAAGCGGCAGTGGCTGGAGCCGCTGCTCGAAGGGAAGATCCGCTCGGCCTATCTGATGACCGAGCCGGACGTCGCCTCATCCGATGCCACCAATATTTCGATGAGCTGCGAGCGGCAGGGCGACGACTATGTGCTTAACGGCGAGAAATGGTGGGCGTCCGGGGCCGGCGACCCGCGCTGCGCCATCTATATCGTCATGGTGAGGACCGGCTCGGACGAGGAGCCGCAGCATCGCCGGCATTCGATGATCCTGGTGCCGGCGGAGAGCGAGGGGATCACCAAGCTCCGTCCAATGCAGGTCTATGGCGACGACGACGCGCCGCATGGCCATTTGCATCTAAGGTTCGAGGATGTGCGGGTGCCGGCGGCGAACCTGATCCTCGGCGAGGGCAGGGGCTTCGAGATCGCGCAAGGACGGCTTGGGCCAGGCCGCATCCATCATTGCATGCGCGCGATCGGCCAGGCCGAGATGGCGCTGGAGATGCTGTGCCAGCGTTCGGTGCGGCGCGAGGCGTTCGGCCAATCGCTGGCAAAGCTCGGCGCCAATTTCGACATCGTCGCCGAATGCCGCATGGAGATCGAGATGGCGAGGCTCCTGTGCCTGAAGGCAGCTTGGATGATCGACCAGGGCGATGCACGCGCTGCGGCCCCTTGGATCAGCCAGATCAAGGTGGTAGCGCCGCGCGTCGCGCTCAAGGTCACCGACGAGGCGGTGCAGATGTTCGGCGCGCAAGGCATCAGCCAGGACACGCCGCTCGCCCGCTCGTGGACGCATCTGAGAACTCTGCGATTGGCCGACGGGCCGGACGCCGTGCACCGGCGGCAGGTGGCGCGCGCCGAGCTCAGGAAATACACCCAGGAGAAGATCTGACCGCCATGACGCTTCCATCGGAAATGCGAGGCTTGCTGCTTGTCGGCGACGGCTACAGCAAAACGCCTTCGGCCAGCGTGCCGGAGGCGATGGAGCCTTATTTGAAGCCCGGCAGCATCGCCGTGCCGGCGCCTGGTCCAACACAAGCGCTGATCAAGGTCAGTCTCGCCTCAATCAACCCGTCCGATATCGCCTTCATCACAGGGCAATACGGCCAGCCCCGTGTGCAGGGCCGGCCGGCCGGATTTGAGGGCGTAGGCGTTGTCGTCGCGACTGGTGAGGACGCCTACGCAAAAAGCCTTGCGGGCAAGCGCGTCGCCTTCGCCACCGGCGTGTCGAACTGGGGTGCTTGGGCAGAATACGCGGTCGCCGAGGCGGCTTCCTGCATTCCACTGCTCGACACGGTGCGCGACGAGGACGCTGCGGCGATGATCGTCAATCCGCTGACCGCCTTAGCCATGTTCGACATCGTCAGAGAGGAGGGTGAGAGGGCCTTCATCATGACTGCCGGCGCCAGCCAGCTCTGCAAGCTGATCATCGGGCTGGCGAAAGAGGAGGGTTTTCGGCCGATCGTCACCGTGCGCCGCGACGAGCAGATCCCGCTGCTGAAAGAGCTGGGCGCCGCCCATGCGCTCAACGAGAAGGCGGCGGATTTCGAGGCCGCGCTGCGCGAGGTGATGAAGGCGGAGCAGCCCCGCATCTTCCTGGACGCAGTGACCGGACCGCTTGCCTCGGCCATTTTCATAGCCATGCCGAAGCGCTCGCGCTGGATCGTCTATGGAAGGCTCGACGCCGAGCCGACAGTCATCCGCGAGCCCGGCCAACTGATCTTCCAGCACAAGCGCATCGAAGGCTTCTGGCTGGCCGAATGGATGCGGCAGTTCCGCGACCGGCTCGGCCCGGCGGTGCTGGAGGCGCAGAAGAGGTTTTCCGACGGGCGCTGGTCGACGGATGTGACGGCGGTGGTCCCGCTGGACGAGGCCATTGCCAGGCTGCCGGACGAGCTGGCCAAGCCGAACGGCAAGGTGTTTGTTAAGCCCTGATCAAAATAACTCGAGGTCGCGTCTATGAGGCTACGGTGGTTTGTCGGATTCGTCCTGGTGTCAATGGCAGGTACATTTAGTGCCGAGGCCGCCGACAAGTTCCCGCCCATTTGGCGCAAGTCGATGACCAATGATCCGGGTACGAACTATTTTCTCAATAAATATTCGGCCTCTTTGAATGATCCAGCATCGACCGCAATTAGAAATATCATGCTGGCGCGCGTCGTCGGCTCTGAATGCCAGTCATCGCGGCTCAGCAAGGCCAAGGTCAGGGCCTATCGCGATAGCATGCTCGGCTCGCTTTCGTCGGATGCATTGAAAGCGGCTGCATTCGCAGCCGGCAGCGAATTGCGCAACTTCGACTATGAAACGCTCGCGCATCTTTGTGCCGGCATCGATTATCAGTTTGGGCCGAAAGGAGTGCTCATAGCGGGTGCCGTTTCGTCAGGCAAAGGCGAGCCAAGATATTCCTACGATCAGCGCAATCCATACATTCGGCTGCCCGAATTCACCGGCAAGTAGCTGAGCTGCCTGGCTCGTGCTCGTCCACTATTCCGCCGGCTCGACATTGGCATAGGCGGCTTGCTCGAGTTCGCGCTTCACACGGGCTTCCTCATGCGCCTTGGGCGTGACGAAGCGGCCAAGCAAGAGATAGGCGACAGGGGTCAGGAAAAGCGTGGAGACGGTCGCCAGGCCAAGGCCGCCGACGATCACCCAACCGAGCGCCACGCGCGCCTCGGCGCCTGCGCCTGAAGCCAGCACCAGCGGCACGCCGCCGAGCACGGTGCAGATCATCGTCATCATCACCGGGCGAAGGCGAATGGTGGCGGCCTCTTCGATCGCCTCGCGCACGCCAAGCCCGCGGTCGCGCAGCTGGTTGGCGAACTCGACGATCAGGATGCCGTTCTTGGCCATGACCCCGACCAGGAGGACCAGGCCGATCTGGCTGTAAGCATTGAGGCTGGTGCCCGACAAGAGCAGCGCGAAGATGGCGCAGGCGAGCCCGAGCGGCACTGTCGCCATGATGATGACGGCGCTGACGAAGCTCTCGAACTGGGCTGCCAGCACCAGAAGGATGATGACCAGCGCGAAACCGAAAATGGTCGCCATGGCGCTGTTGCTCTCGCCAAGCGTCGCCGCTTCGGCCAGCGGCACGATCCGCGCGTCCGACGGCAGCAGCGGTGTTGCGATCTCCTCGGCGCGGGTCAGCGCATCGCCGAGCGCGAAGCTGCCGCCGAGACTGGCGGTGATCGCCACCGACGGCTGCTGCTGCTCGCGAGTCAGGGACGGCGGCACGGCGCGCTCGGTCAGCGTGGCGATGGTCGACATCGGCACGAAGCGGCCGTCCGACGTTTTCAGGAAGATGTTTTCCAGATCCGTCGGATCGTTGATCGGATTGGTGGTCGAGACCAGCTTCACGCCATAGCTGCGGTCGGCGATGTAGACGTCGACGACATCGTTGCCGTCGAGCATCGCCTGCAGCGTGTCCGCAAGCCCGGTGATGTCGATGCCGAGGTCGGAGGCGCGTTCGCGGTCGATGGCAACGGCAAGCTGCGGCTGCGTAAGGTCGACGGAAAGTCGCGGTGATTGGAAGCGTGGATCCTGCCGCATTTCCTCGACGATCTGCACCGCCGCCGCGCTTAGCGCCTTGCGGTCGTTGCCGACCAGGGCGAATTGCAGGCCGCTGCCCGCGCCGCGGATGCGAAGGCTGTTGGGCTGAACCGGGAAAACGCGGACGCTTGGCACCTGCTTTGTCAGGCGGCTGATCTCGGCCATGATCTCCTGCTGGCTGCGCGTCCGCTCGGCCCACGGCGCCAGCGTCATCACCATGAAGCCGCTATTGTAGGCGCCGTTGTTGCCGGCATTCGCGAAGGTGCTGCGGATCTCGCCGGAATCGCGCAAAGGCTGGATCAGCCGCTCGATCTTGCGCATCTGCTCGGTCGTGTAGTCGAGGCTGACTCCTTGCGGCGCGTTGATGCGCAGCAAAACGACGGCGCGGTCTTCGGTCGGCGTCAGCTCCTGACGTATCGTGCCGAACAAAGTGAAGGCGGTGCCAGCGAAGAGCATAGCGACGAGCACTACGATCCAGGGGGCGCCGAGGCAGGCATGCAGGCAGCGCTTGTAGAGCCGATGCAATGCACCGCCGATGCGAGCGCCCACGCCGCTGCCACCTTCGTGGTGAAGAGAGGCGCTGGTCAGCATGCGCGAGGCGAGCATCGGGCAGAGCGTCAGCGCCACGACGCAGGAGAGCAGTACCGACATCGCCAGCACGAAGCCGAACTCGCGAAAGAGCCCGCCGGTCTGTCCCGGCAGGAAGGAGATCGGCACGAAGACGGCGACCAGGGTCAGCGTCGTGGCAACGACGGCGAAAAAGACTTCCTGGGTGCCGAGCACGGCGGCCGCGCGCGGCCCCATGCCCTCGTTGCGGCGGCGCACGATATTTTCGAGCACCACGATGGCGTCGTCGACGACGAGGCCCGTCGCCAGAACCAGCGCCAGCAGCGTCAGGATGTTGATGGAAAAGCCGGCGAGGTAGATCGCGGCGATGGTGCCGATCATGGCGACCGGCATCGACAGGCCCGGGATCAGCGTCGCGCGCCAGTCGAGCAGGAAGGCGTAGATGACGATCAGCACGATCGAGACGGAAAGCGCGAGCGCGATCTCAACCTCATGCACCGCGCCGTTGACGAAGACGGCATCGTCGCTGGTGACCTTGATCGACATGCCTTGCGGAAGATTTGCCTGGAGTTTCTCGACGGCGGCCCTGACGCCGGTCGATATATCGAGCGTGTTCGACTCCGCCTGGCGGATGATGCCGAGGCCGATGCCGGTTTTGCCGTCGGAGCGCAATGAGGTCTGGCCGATGTCGGGGCCGAGCGTCACGGTGGCGACGTCGCGGATGCGCGTCGCGCCGCCGATGACGATGCTCTCGAATTCCTCCGGCGTGGTCACGTCGGCCGTCGTGCGCACGACGAGGTCCTGGTTGGTGGTGGTGATCGAGCCGGCCGGGGAATCGAAGGCGACGGAGGCGAGCGCCTTGCGCAAATCCGCCACGGTGAAGCCATGGCTTGCCAGCTTGTTCTGGTCGACGTCGATGCGGAAGATCTTGTCGCGGTCGCCGGATACCTGAACGTCGGCGACCCCTGGGACGGCGGCGAACTCGTCCTCGATGCGGTCCTGGACCAGCACCGTCATGTCCTGCACCGACATGGTGTCGGACGTGACCGCCAGCCGCATCACCGGGTCGGAATTGGCGTCGGCCTTGACGATGCGCGGCGCATCGGCGGTCTCGGGCAGTTGGTTGGTGATGCGGCTGACGGAATCGCGGACATCGGAGGCGGCGACATTGAGATCGACGCCGTCGTTGAACTCGATGGTGACGCGGCTCTGGCCGAAAGATGAAGTCGACGAGATCGACTTGACGCCCGAGACGCGCGCGACGGCGCCTTCGATCGGGTCGGTCAACTCGCGGTCGACGGTTTCGGCGGCCGCGCCCTCGAAGGTGGTGTTGACGGTGATGACCGGGCGGTCGACATCCGGCAGTTCGCGGATTTCGACGCCCCAGAAGGCTGCGAGGCCGGCGACCGCGATCAGCGTATTGAGCACGAAGGCCATGACCGGCCTGCGGATAAAGAGCGCGGTCAGGCCCGATCCCGCGGTCTGGTCGCCGGCGGCGCTCATGAGCCTTCGGCCGCGGTGGCGCGGTCCTCGCCGGCGATCCGGACGTCGCCGCCTTCGCTGACACTCTCCGTGCCTTCGGTCACGACCATATCGCCGCTCTCGACGGGAGCATCGATCAGCACCGTCTCGGTGTTGCGCTGGATGATGCGCACCGGCACGCGCTTTGCCTTGCCGTTTTCGACGGTCCAGATATAGGCGCCGTCGGTGCCCCACTGGATGGCCAGTGGGCTGACGGCCGGATAGGTGTCGCCGGGGAATTTCATGGCGATCTGGAACGACATGCCGGCGCGCAGCGAATCCGCCGGGTTGGCGATCGTCGCCTTGACGAGCAGCGTGCGGCTGTTCTCGTCGATATGGTTGTCGATGGCCGAAACCGTGCCGGAATAGACCTCGTTGGGGTTGGCCAGCGGCGTGGCCGACAATCGCTGTCCGACCTTTACGGCGGCGGCAAAACGCTCCGGCACCCAGAAATCGACCAATATGCTCGAGCGGTCGTCAAGCGTGGCGATCGCCGACTGGCTGGTGACATAGTTGCCTGCGGCGATCGGCAGGATACCGACAGTGCCTTCGATAGGCGCGACGACCGAGCGGCGCTCGAGCGCGAGCTCGGCATCGCGCAGCGCCAGCTTGGCATTGGCGAGCGCCACCTCGGCATCCGCGACGGCAACTTGCGTGGCGGCATTGGAGGCTCGCAGCGACTTGACCCGATCGAGCTTCGCCTGGGCGTCGTCGAGCGCGACCTTGGCACGGTCGCGCGCAATCACTTCCGTCTCCGAATCGAGCCTGGCGATGACGTCGCCTTTTTCGATATGGGTGCCGGACTGCACCGGCAGTTCGGTGAGGCGGCCGGAAGAGTATGGATTGACGGTGACTGTCGCATTGGCGCGGCCGGTCCCGATCGCCTGAAGCCTGTCGTTGATGGTGGCGGTGCCGGCAGGGGAGGCGACAATGGTCACGATCTGGCCGCCGCGGTTGCGACCGGACCGGGCCGAACCGGTCTCGATGCTTCCCGTGGCGGGGGGCGTCGCCGCAATCGCCCAGTCCATTCCCCAGCGTGCCAATACCTCAGGCGCGCCGGGATAGAAGCGCGCCCAGGCGGCCGCAGCGGCAACCACGATCACCAGCGCAAGAACAATCTGTTTCCAGCTCGACATTGACACTCCAGCGGCAGAATCGTCCGCCGGTTCCAAGTGGAAGCAGGCTGAGCGACGATACGGCGTGAGAGCGATACCGGCCACGCCACATCATAATATCAGCGTTTTATGGCAATTATCACGCAAACGTGCACATTAAATCTCGGTAACGTGAAGCGGGATCATCGCTTCGGTCGCATCTTTTGCCGCAATTTGGGGGGTGCCGGCCGCCATTCGGTCAAAGCAAAACCGAACGGAAGCCGTTGCACGCTACCTGGAACTGCCTAGCGCAGGCTCTCCAGGTCGCGGATGCGCTTGGCGCCGGCGGCTTCGAGCTGCCTTGTAACCGCGCCGATCAGCGTTTCGGCGACGACAAAGAGGGCGGCGGACGAATCCCAGGCCGAAGGCACGGCGGTACGCCCGGCGATCACATGGCGGGCGAAGCGGGCGATCGGCGAGAGCCACTGATCGGTGAAGAGCACGATTTGGACGCCGCGCTGGTGCGCCTTCTCGGCAAAGCGGAGCAGACTTTCCTGGTAGCGCCTGATGTCGAAGATAACCAGCACGTCGCGCTTGCCCATGTCGATCAGCCGGTCGCGCCAGATGCTCTCCTGGCCCGCGAGGTGGTAGACGTCTGGCTGGATGATGGCGAGATGGGCTGCCATGTAGCGCGCGAGCGGATCGGTGAAGCGGCCGCCGATCAGAAAGGTCTTGCCGCGGCGCTCGGCAAGCCGTGCGGCAATGTCGGCCAACTGCTTGTCGGTAAGGTGCCGGAACGTCTCGCGCATGTTGTCGAGCGTCGCCTCCAGCATCGGCGAAACGGCGCCGCCATTGGCGGGCGACGCCGAGTTGAGCGTGCGAGAGGCCGGCGACTGCAATTGCGCGGCCAGTTCATCCTGCAGCGCCGACTGGAATTCGGGATAGTTCTGGAAACCCAACCTGGCGACGAAACGCAGAATCGTCGGTGAGGAGACTCCCGCCGCGGTCGAGAATTCGGCCACGGTCTTCAGCCCGGTCAGCGGATAGTTGGCAATCAGCGTCTGCGCGGCGCGGCGCTCGCCTGCCGGCATGGTGCCGATGCGGTCCGAAATCAGTTCGGCAATACTGGAGATCATCGTTTTCCCCACCCTTTGACCCGGTCGCCGCCGTTTTCGGAATTCCGCGTTTGACAAAGCCGCGTAAACTGTATGAAATCATTCACAGGGGCGCAATGAGGCAAATTACGTAACATAAGATACAGCGCTCCCGAGGGGACGGCAGTATGGAGAAAGCACGGCGCGCCAGCCTTGCACCGTCGGAGACCGTGAGGGTGACCAACCCCGGCGGCTCGAGCCCCTTCGTCCTCACCTGCGACCACGCCTCGAACTTTCTGCCCGCCGAATTCGGAACGCTCGGGCTGCCCGCCGAGGATCTCTCCCGGCATATCGCCTGGGATCCGGGCGCGCTGCCGGTCGCCAGACGCATGGCCGACGCGCTCGACGCCACGCTGGTCGAAACCCGCATCTCGCGCCTAGTGATCGACTGCAACCGCCCGCTCGACGCGCCGGACCTCGTGCCGCCGGTCAGCGAGACGACGGCCATTCCGGGCAATTCCAATCTCTCCGGCAAGCAGCGCGCGGAGCGGATCGATCTCGCGTGGCGTCCGTTCCACGACACGATCGCTGAGATCATCGAGCAGCGGCTGCGCTCGGGCAGGAAACGCGCCTGGTGTCGGTGCACTCCTTCACGCCGGTGTATAAGGGCAGGAGCCGTCCCTGGCATATCGGCATCATCCATGACGACGACCGCCGGCTGGCGGCGCCGCTGATATCGGCGCTCAAGCGGCTCTCCGGCGTCACCGTTGGCGTCAATGAACCCTATTCGCCGGCCGACCGCGTCTATTTCACGCTGGAACGGCACGCGCGCTCGCGCGGCCTTGCCTGCGCGATGATCGAAATCCGCAACGACGAGATCTCCGGCGAGACCGGGCAGCGGAAATGGGCGGATCTGCTCACAGGCATATTCTCGAATCTGGAGCCCGAGGAGGCCAGGGGCTCCCGACAACGCGCAATGGGAAAGTCAGTACAGTCGGCCAGCTAAGAAACCACAGGGGACTTCCAACATGGCAGCAAATGACTACACCGAAGTCGACAAGGCTGAGGACATACAAGTCCTCCACAGCATGGGCTATGCCCAGGAACTGGAGCGGCGCCTCAGCCGCTTCTCGAATTTCGCGGTTTCCTTCTCCATTATCTGCATCCTGTCCGGCGGCATCAACTCGCTGGCGCAGGCGACCTCCGGCGCCGGCGGCATCGGCATCGGCATCGGCTGGCTGGTGGGCTGCTTCGTGTCGCTCACCTTCGCGGTCGCCATGTCGCAGATCAGCTCGGCCTATCCGACGGCCGGCGGCCTCTATCACTGGGGCTCGATCCTCGGCAATCGCGGCACCGGCTGGGTTACCGCCTGGCTGAACCTGCTTGGCCTGATCACCGTGCTCGGCGCCATCAATGTCGGCACCTGGACTTTCTTCGTCGGCGCTTTCGGGCCGGCGCTGGGCATTCAAAACAACCTGACCACCCAGACGATCTTCCTGGTCATCATCACCGGCGCGCAGGCGCTAATCAACCATCTGGGCATCAAGCTGACGGCAAAGCTCACCGACTTTTCGGGCTATCTGATCTTCTTCGGCTCGATCCTGATCGCGGTGGTCTGCCTGCTCTCGGCCGAGACCTGGGACTTCAGCCGCCTCTTCACCTTCCACAACTACTCAGGCGATGCCGGAGGCGGCGTGTGGCCGCAGGTTTCGAACGCCTGGGTCTTCGCGCTTGGCCTCCTGCTGCCGATCTATACGATCACCGGCTATGACGCCTCGGCGCACACGTCGGAGGAAACCATCAAGGCGGCTTCTTCCGTGCCGCGCGCGATGGTCATGTCGGTCATCTGGTCGGCGCTGTTCGGCTACCTGTTCCTGGCTGCCTTCGTGCTGATGATCCCGAACATGGACGAGGCCGCCAAGCAGGGCTGGAACGTGTTCTTCTGGGCCTTCGACCAGCGCGTCGGAACCGGACTGAAGGAGTTCGTCTATCTCGTCGTGTTCCTGGCACAGCTGCTGTGCGGCCTTGCCACCGTCACTTCGGCCTCGCGCATGATCTTCGCCTTCTCGCGAGACGGCGGCCTGCCGGGCTCGGCAGCGCTTTCCAAGGTCAGCCCGACCTATCGCACGCCCGTGGCGGCGATCTGGACAGCCTCGATCCTGTCGGTGCTGTTCGTGTGGGGCTCGTCGGTGGTCTCGGTCGCCGGCACCTCGGCCTACACTATTGTGGTGTCCTGCACCGTCATCTTCTTGTTCCTCTCCTTCACCGTGCCGATCGTGCTCGGCATGATGGCCTGGGGGACGCCGAAGTGGGACAAGATGGGGCCGTGGAACATGGGCCGCGGCATCTTCATGCTGTTCGGTCTGCTCTCGATCGTGTCGATGATCCTGATCTTCGTCATCGGCATCCAGCCGCCGAACGACTGGGCGCTCTACATCACCGTCGGCTTCTTCATCCTGACGGCGGTCGTCTGGTTCGCCTTCGAGCGCAACCGCTTCCAGGGGCCGCCGCTCGGCGACATTATCGCGGCGCGCCAGGCGGCGATCAAGGCGGCAGAGCAGGCGGTCGGCGAGACCGGCCACTGATATCGAACATCATCGCCCTGGCCGGCGTCACGCCGGCCAGGGCTTCGTTTCTCCCTTTCAATCGACAAGTGTTGGAGTGCCAAAGGAATGGCCGGGAATTTCTCGTTCGATCAGTTGAAGAAAGCGGTCTCGAACGGCGAGGTCGACACGGTGCTGGCCTGCATCGTCGACATGCAGGGCCGGCTCGCGGGGAAGCGCTTCCTGGCCCAGTATTTCGTCGATTCCGCGCATGGCGAGACGCATGGCTGCAACTATCTGCTGGCCTGCGACATCGATATGGAGCCGGTGCCGGGCTACAAGGCGGCGAGCTGGTCGAAGGGTTATGGCGACTTCGTCATGAAACCCGACCTGTCGACCCTTCGGCGCGTCCCATGGCTGGAGAAGACGGCGCTGGTCATCTGCGACGTGCTCGATCATCACGACCATGAGGACCTCGCGCATTCGCCGCGCGCGATCCTGAAAAAGCAGGTCAAGCGTCTGAGCGAGCGCGGCTATATCGGCTACTTCGCCTCCGAGCTCGAATTCTACCTGTTCAGCGAAACCTATGAATCGGCGCGCAAGAAGCACTGGCAAGGGCTCGACAGCGCTTCGCCCTATATCGGCGACTACCAGATCGGCATCACCACCAAGGAAGAAGGCGTCATGCGCCGGCTCCGCAACGAGATGGAGGCAGCCGGTATCCCGATCGAAAATTCCAAGGGCGAATGGGGTCCCGGCCAGGAAGAGATCAATGTGCGCTATGCCGAAGCACTCGAGATGGCGGATCGCCACGTCATCCTGAAGAACGGCGCCAAGGAGATCGCCGATTCCGAAGGCAAGGCCATCTCCTTCATGGCCAAGTACAACTACGGGCTCGCCGGCAATTCCAGCCACATCCATAATTCGCTGTGGAGCGCCGACGGCGGGACGCCGCTGTTCTTCGACAAAAACGCCGAATGGACGCTGTCGAGCCTCGGCCAGCAATGGGCGGCCGGCCAGCTCAAATACGCCAAGGAGTTCACCTGGTTCCTGGCGCCGTACATCAACTCCTACAAGCGCTTCCAGGCCGGCACCTTCGCGCCGACCAAGATCATGTGGAGCGAGGACAACCGCACGGCGGGATTCCGGCTGTGCGGCGAGGGTACCAAAGGCATCCGCATGGAATGCCGCATCGGCGGCGCCGATCTCAACCCCTATCTCGCCTTCGCCGCGCTGATCGCGGCCGGTCTCGCCGGCATCGACGAGAAGCTGGAGCTGCAGAAGCCGTTTGTCGGCGACGCCTATCAGGCGTCGCAACTGCCGGAAATCCCGAAGACGCTGCGCGATGCCGCCGAGACGCTGGAAAGCTCCACGATGCTGAAGCAGGCCTTCGGCGAGGAGGTGATCGAGCACTATGTCCACACCGCCCGCTGGGAGCAGTTCGAATACGACCGCCGCATCACGGATTGGGAACTGCACCGGGGGTTTGAACGCTACTAAAGCTGTAGTCGAACGTTGACCGAACCTAACTAAAGCTGTAGTCTTGGCTGGTTGAGTTCGGGAGCGTGAGAATGGGAAAGTATTCGCCTTTGCGTTCGTATCTTATGGCTCAAACCGGCGAGCGGGTTCCGATGTCGTTCAGCGACATCGAGAAGCTGCTTGGCGAAAAGCTACCGGCGTCCAAGCAGTATCCGGCTTGGTGGAGCAATAACCCCAGCAACAATCCAATGACAAAGGAGTGGCTGGCCGCGGGGTTCCAGACTGAGTCCGTCAATATAGCGGGCGAAAAACTGGTCTTTCGGCGCGTTCAGCCAGGTTCCGGCACTTCAAAGGGGTTCGGCGAATCGGCTCAGGCCGAGATCGGCGGGACACCGACACGGCACCCGATCTTCGGCTGCATGAAGGGAACGCTTACTATCCTCCCAGAGGTCGATCTGACGGAGCCTGTCGAGCAGGATTGGGGCAAGGTCTATGAAGACTGAGAACCTTCTGTTGGACACTTGCGCGGTCATCTGGATCTCGCAGGACGAACCGATAGCCGATGCGGCGACAACGGCTATCAGCAAGGCTCCTCAGTCCGGCACGCTGAACGTATCGGTCATGTCGGCATGGGAGATGGGCATGCTGGTGTCGAAGGGCAGGTTGCCGTCCACGAAGACGCCCGACCGTTGGTTCGACGAGTTCGTTGAGGCGGCGGCCGTCACAGTGGAAGGGGTGACGCCACGTATTCTCATAGCGGCCTCCTACCTTCCAGGTGTCGTTCACAGCGATCCAATGGATCGAATTCTGATAGCGACCGCGCGGGAGCGCGATTTGACTATCGTAACCCGTGACAGGGCCATTTTGGCCTATGCCGCGCAGGGTCATGTCAGAGCCATCGCCTGCTGAAAGAGTCAATTTGGAGACGTCTTCTTGGATACCGTAAAACTCAAATCACCCATCGACGGCTCGATCTATGCCGAGCGGCCGGTCGCGACGGATCAGGCGATCAACGCGGCGGTAGAGCGCGCCAGGGCGGCGCAGGAGAAGTGGGCCGAGACACCGGTCGCGGAGCGCGGCAAGTACATGCTGGCAATGCTGGAAGCGCTGGTCGGCATCAGCGACGAGATCGTGCCCGAGATCGCCTGGCAGATGGGGCGGCCGGTGCGCTATGGCGGCGAGTTCGGCGGCGTCAAGGAACGCACCAGCTACATGGTCGAGATCGCGGAAGCCGCGCTGAAGCCGATCATGGCCTCCAATCCGAAGGACGGCTTTCGCCGCTATGTCAAGAAGGTGCCGCTCGGCGTCGTGCTGGTGATCGCGCCGTGGAACTATCCGTATCTCACCGCGGTCAACACGATCGTGCCGGCGCTGATGGCCGGAAGCGCGGTCATCCTCAAGCATGCGGCGCAGACGCTGCTGGTCGGCGAGCGCTTCCAGCAGGCGTTCGACAAGGCGGGCCTGCCGAAAGGCCTGTTCCAGAACCTGGTCATGAACCACGACCAGACCGAAAGGCTGCTCGGCTCGGGCAAGATCGATCATGTCAACTTCACCGGCTCGGTCGCCGGCGGCCGGGCCATCGAGAAAGCCGCGGCCGGCACCTTCATGACGCTCGGCCTCGAGCTCGGCGGCAAGGATCCGGCCTATGTCCTTCCCGACGCCAAAATGGACCATGCGGTCGCCAATCTGGTCGACGGCGCCTTCTACAATTCCGGCCAATGCTGCTGCGGCATCGAGCGCGTCTACGTGCACGAAAAGGTCTATGACGAGTTCGTCGAAGGTTTTGTCGCCGAGACCAGGAACTATGTCGTCGGCAATCCGCTGGAGCAGGCGACGACCATGGGTCCGATGGCGCAGGCACGCTTCGCCGACCTGATCCGCGAGCAAAAGGCAGAGGCGCTGCGCAAGGGCGCCAAGGCGCATATCGCCATGAAGGTGGAGAACGACAGGCCGGGCTCGCCCTATCTGGCGCCGGAAGTGCTGACCGGTGTCGACCACCAGATGAGCGTCATGCGCGAGGAAAGCTTCGGCCCGATCGTCGGCATCATGAAGGTGCGCGACGACGAGGAAGCCATCGCGCTGATGAACGACAGCCCCTATGGGCTGACGGCCTCGATCTGGACGCGCGACACCGAGCGCGCCGTGGCGATCGGCGACCGGGTCCAGACAGGCACCGTGTTCATGAACCGCTGCGACTATCTCGATCCGGCGCTAGTCTGGACCGGCGTCAAGGACACCGGCAAGGGCGCGGCGCTGTCCGCCATCGGCTACGACAATCTGACCCGGCCGAAATCCTACCACCTGCGCGAAGCGATCTGAATTCGAAAGACAATCCATGTCCAAGCTCACCTCCAAATGGAACTACCCCACCACCGTCCGCTTCGGCGCGGGGCGCATCAAGGAACTGCCGGACGCGCTGGCTGCGTCAGGCATCAAGCGCCCGCTTTTCGTCACCGACCCGGGCCTGGCGAAGCTGCCCGTCGTCGCTTCGACACTGAAGATCCTCGACGATGCCAAGGTGCCTTATGGCGTCTTTTCCGAGGTGAAGCCGAACCCGGTCGAGTCCAACCTGACCGCCGGCATCGCCGTGTTCAAGAAAGGCAAGCATGACGGGGTCGTCGCTTTCGGCGGCGGCTCGGCGCTCGACCTCGGCAAGCTGATCGCCTTCCAGGCCGGGCAGACGCGTCCGGTATGGGATTTCGAGGACATCGGCGACTGGTGGACGCGCGCCAACTCGGAGGCGATCGCGCCGATCATCGCGGTGCCGACCACGGCGGGCACCGGTTCCGAGGTCGGCCGCGCCGGCGTCATCACCAATGAAGAGACCCACACCAAGAAAGTCATTTTCCATCCGAAGCTTCTGCCGGCGATCGTGATTGCGGATCCGGAGCTGTCGGTCGGCATGCCGCCCTTCATCACGGCCGGCACCGGCATGGACGCGCTCGCCCACTGCCTCGAAGCCTATTGCGCGCCGGGCTATCATCCGATGGCCGACGGCATCGCCGTGGAAGGCATCCGGCTGGTGTTCGAAAACCTGCCCAAGGCCTTCGCCAACGGCAAGGATCTGGTCGCCCGCGCGAATATGATGAGCGCGGCCGCGATGGGCGCGGCCGCCTTCCAGAAGGGGCTGGGCGCCATCCACTCTCTGTCGCATCCGATCGGCGCGCTCTACGACACCCATCACGGCATGACCAATGCGGTGTTCATGCCCTATGTCCTCGCCTTCAACCGCGATGCGATCGAGGACCGCATCGCGCGGCTCGCCGCCTATTGCGGCATCAAGGGCGGCTTCGATGGCTTCGCAAAAGCCGTCATCAAATTGCGCAAGGAGCTCAAGGTGCCGCATGCGCTGCCCGGCCTGATCAAGGGCCTCGACATGGACAAGAACCGCAAGACACTGATCGCCGACATGGCGGTGGTCGATCCGACCGCCGGCGGCAATCCGGTCAAGCTCACCAAGAAAGGGGCGCTTGCTCTGCTCGAAAATGCCATCGTAGGGTCTGTGTAAACCAATTTGCAGCGGAAAGTTGATCTGGAAACGAGGGGAAAGGAAAGGGCAACGGGCGGAATGCAAGGAGGAGAATAATTAGCCGGAAAAAGAATCGCGAAGCGATTGCTACAGCCGGTTAAAGAGAGTTTACTTTTTCGTGTTGCGGGGTGCCGCTTTCACAAAGCTTTCATCTGGCTGTCACACGAAAACGATACCGCATCGCAGGCGTCCAATGGCGTCAGTTCAACGGAGAGAACACATGTTCAAATTCACGGGGAAAGTGCTTTCCCTTTCGGCCGCGGCGCTGTTTGCGTCGACGGTGATTTCGTCCGCCGACGCGATGGACGATCTCGTCAAGGCGGCGAAAGCCGAGGGCCAGCTCACCACCATCGCGCTGCCGCACGACTGGTGCGGCTACGGCGACGTCATCGCCGGCTTCAAGGCGAAGTATCCGGAGATCACCGTCAACGAGCTCAACCCGGATGCAGGCTCCGGCGATGAGATCGAGGCGATCAAAGCGAACAAGGACAACAAGGGCCCGCAGGCACCTGACGTCATCGACGTCGGCCTGTCCTTCGGTCCGTCCGCCAAGAAGGACGGCCTGATCCAGCCTTATAAAGTCTCGACCTGGGATTCCATTCCGGACAGCGCCAAGGACGCTGACGGCTACTGGACAGGCGACTATTATGGCGTGCTCTCGTTCCAGGTGAACAAGGATCTGGTCAAGGAATCGCCGACCGACTGGGCCGACCTGCTGAAGCCTGAATTCGCCAACTCGGTTGCCCTTGCCGGCGATCCGCGCGCTTCGAACCAGGCTATCCAGGCCGTCTACGCCGCCGGCCTTGCCAGCGGTGCTGCCGCTGGTGAAGCCGCGGGCACTGCCGGGCTCGAATTTTTCAAGAAGCTCAATGCCGCCGGCAACTTCGTGCCGGTCATAGGCAAGACCGCGACGCTCGCCCAGGGCCAGACGCCGATCCTCGTGACCTGGGACTACAACGCGCTCTCCGGTCGCGACACGCTGAAGGGCAATCCCCCCGTTGACGTCATTGTGCCGAAGACCGGCGTTGTCGCCGGCGTTTACGTGCAGGCGATCAGCGCTTACGCGCCGCATCCGAATGCGGCCAAGCTTTGGCTGGAATATCTCTACTCCGACGAAGGCCAGATCGGCTGGCTGAAGGGCTATTGCCACCCGATCCGCTTCAACGATCTCGCCAAGAACGGCAAGGTTCCGGCGGATATGCTGGCGAAGATGCCTCCGGCCGAGTCCTATACAGCCGCGGTGTTTCCGACGCTCGATGAACAGGGCATGGCAAAAGAAGCCATCACCAAGAACTGGGACGCCGTCGTCGGAGCCAATGTGAAGTAAGCATCAATACGGTCCGGGCGGCCCGATGGCCGCCCGGACTCCCTTTCCAAAACGGTAGCCGGCGCATGACCGATCTCTCGGTTTCCAATCAGGCAATTGCGGGCAAGGCCGCGCCCCCCGGCGAAGCGCGCGCAATGCGGCTGCCGACGCATTGGCTTGGCGTAACGCCGTTCTTCGTCTTCGCCGTCATGTTCCTGATCCTGCCCACGCTCTACTTGATGCTGGGCGCCTTCCAGAACGAGGCGGGCGAGTTCACGTTCGCCAACATCGTCGCGCTTTTTTCGGCCAACATCGTTGCCGCCTACTGGATTTCGATAAAGGTCAGCCTGGCGTCATCGCTGATCGGCGCCTTCGCCGGTCTTGCCATCGCCATCGCCATCGTGCGCGGGGGCCTGCCCAACTGGATACGGTCGGGGACGCTGACGTTTTCCGGTGTCGCGTCCAATTTCGCCGGAGTGCCGCTGGCTTTCGCCTTCATCGCGACGCTAGGCCGGCTGGGCCTCGTCACCGTGCTGCTCAACACGCTGGTCGGGTTCAACATCTATGCGCATGGCTTCAACCTGCTGTCGTTCTGGGGTCTGACGATCACCTATGTCTATTTCCAGATTCCGCTGATGGTGGTCATCATCGTGCCGGCGATCGACGGGCTAAAAAGGGAATGGGGCGAAGCCGCCGCCACGCTCGGCGCCACCCAGGCGCAATACTGGCGCTTGGTCGTCATCCCGGTGCTGTGGCCGAGCTTCCTCGGCACCGTCATCCTGCTCTTCGCCAATGCCTTCGGGGCGATCGCCACCGCCTATGCGCTGACCGGGTCCTCGCTCAATATCGTGCCGATCCTGCTCTACGCCCAGATCCGCGGCGACGTGCTGCACAATGCCCATCTCGGTTACGCGATCGCCTTCGGCATGATCGTCATCACCGGGCTTGCCAACATCTTCTACATCTGGTTCCGGACGCGCTCGGAGAGGTGGCTGAAATGAAATCCGGCAGGTTCTGGGCCTGGGTCGTCTTTGTCCTCGGCGCGGCGTATTTCTTCATCCCGCTGATCGCGACGATCGAGTTCTCGCTGCGCATGCGCCGCGGCGTCTATTCCCTGGACGCCTACAAGGTCGTGCTCGGCGACAGCCAGTTCCAGGCGACCTTCATGTTTTCGGTGGTCGTCGCCATCTTCACCATTCTCCTCGGCGTGCTGATCGTCGTGCCTACGGCCTACTGGATCCGCCTTCGCATGCCGCAGATCAGGCCGATCGTCGAGTTCATCACGCTGCTGCCGCTGGTGATCCCGGCCATCGTCATCGTCTTCGGCTATATCAGGATGTATGGGTCGAATTCGCCGCTGCCGTTCCTGGCAACCAATCCAGGCGCGAATGCTCTGCTGGTCATCGGCTATGCAACGCTTGCACTGCCATACATGTACCGCGCCGTCGACACCGGGCTTCGCACCATCGACGTGCGCACGTTGACGGAAGCGGCGCAGATCCTGGGCGCCGGCTGGGGCACGATCATCAGCCGCGTGATCCTGCCCAATGTGCTGATCGCGGTGCTTTCGGGCGCATTCCTGACCTTCGCCATCGTGATCGGCGAATTCACCATGGCCAGCCTGCTCAACCGGCCGGCATTCGGCCCGTATTTGCAGAATCTTGTGGCCAACCGCGCCTATGAGCCGGCGGCGCTGTCGATCATCGCGTTCGTCATAACCTGGGGCTGCATGTCGCTGATCCAGATCTTGTCCCGTTTCGCGCCGAAATCGGCGAACCGCCCCAATTGAGCGAAGTACCGACCGAAAGAAAAAGCCATGGCCGAGCCGTTCCTCTCCATCCAGCATGTGCGAAAGTCCTTCGGCGCCACAACCGTGGTCGAGGATTTCAACCTCGATGTCGCGCCGGGCGAATTCGTCTCCTTCCTCGGTCCGTCCGGCTGCGGCAAGACGACGGTGTTGCGCATGGTGGCCGGCTTCGAGGAGCCCTCGGCCGGCAAGATCGTGGTTAGCGGCAAGGACATCACCAGGCTGAAGCCCAACCAGCGCAATATCGGCATGGTGTTCCAGGCCTATGCGCTGTTTCCCAACCTCACTGTGGCGCAGAATATCGGGTTCGGACTGAAGGTGGCGGGCATGCCCAGGGCGGCCATCGATTCCCGTGTCGCGGAGATGCTCGACATCATCAGGCTGCCGCAGATGGCCGACCGCTATCCCTACCAGCTCTCCGGCGGCCAGCAGCAGCGCATCGCGCTGGCGCGCGCCATTGCGCCGAAGCCGAAGCTTTTGCTGCTCGACGAGCCGCTGTCGGCGCTGGACGCCAAAGTGCGCATTTCGCTGCGAGAGGAAATCCGCTCGATCCAGAAGAAGCTCGGCATAACCACCATCTTCGTGACGCATGACCAGGAAGAGGCGCTGTCGATCTCCGACCGCATCGCGGTCATGTATGGCGGCAAGGCCGAACAGGTCGGCACGCCGTTCGAGATCTACAACCGGCCGGCGACCAAGTTCGTTGCCAATTTCGTCGGCACGCTCAACGTGCTGGAAGGCAAGGTCACCGATGCCGCGTCCGGCAAGGTGCGGGTCAACACGCAGGAAGTCTCGCTGAAGGGCAAGCTCAACGGGTCGAAGTCCGGCGACACGCTGTCGCTGGCGCTGCGGCCCGAAGCGATTTCGCTCGGACGCCAGCCGGGCCACGACACCAGCCTTTCGGGCGAGATCGCCGAAGTGCATTTCCTCGGCTCGGTCATCCGGGTGCGCGTCGGCATCGGCGGCAACACGGTATCGCTCGACACCTTCAACAACTCGGCGACGCCGCCGCCTGTCGTCGGCGAGAAGGCGGACATCTCTTTCTCGTCGGGCGACATGCTGGTGCTGCACTAGGGTGAACAGTGAATAGTGAATAAGTGAATGGTAGTCAGCGAAGAGAGCACGTTACGTGCTCGAATTCTCTCTGATGATGCCCGCTCACCATTCGCCATTCACAATTCACCATTCGTTTTTTGCAGTGCCAAACGCCTGGTTCCATCGCTACGATGAGTCATGGCGCTTTTCGAGCTCACCCTCATTCTGCTTCTGATCGCCGTCGGGCTGACGGCGTTGTCGCGATGGCTGGGGATACCTTATCCCTCCCTGCTGGCCTTGGCCGGAGTGGGGATCGCCTTTCTGCCAGGTGCGCCGACCATCGAGATCGATCCGGAACTGGCGCTTGCCCTGTTCATCGCGCCGGTGCTTCTCGATGCCGCCTATGATACGTCGCTGCGCGACCTGAAGCGCTACCGGCTGTCGCTGGTGCTGCTGGCGTTGGGCGCGGTTGTCTTCACCACCGTGGTCGTCGCCTTCGTCGGCTGGAAGATGGCCGGTCTGCCGATCGCGGCGGCGATCGCGCTCGGCGCCATCGTCGCGCCGCCGGACGCCGTGGCGGCGAGCGCCGTGCTTGGCC
>NZ_RZSF01000450.1:0-4209 GCF_004023325.1 Mesorhizobium sp. M1A.F.Ca.ET.072.01.1.1
CCGCACTCATCGGCGACGCTGCCATCGGCATGCACCCGGTGACCGCTCACGGATTCAACATCGGTCTCAGCAGCCAGAAGCAACTCGCCCGTGGAATCATGACTGCGTGCCGCGACGGCCGCAATGTTGGCGACCCCGACATGCTGCATATATACGAAAGGCGGCTGCGCCTGTCGGCGGCGCCGCTCTACCATGCAACGAACATATTGATTGGACTCTACTCCAGAGACCACCTGGCGGCACGGCTTGCAAGGCATCTGGGGCTTCGCTTTGCCCAACATGTTCCCCTTGTCCGGCATGGGATATCGGCGGAGCTCCAGCGGTGATACTGCACCAGCAGTCGCATTTTTGCGCGTGCTGGGCGAGCGATGGGAGAGAGTGCATGATGCACCGGAGTAATCCTGCTCCCCGACGCTGATCTCCGATTGAAGAATTAACCCGTCCTTCAGGGGGGCTGCATAGGCTGCGGACAAGCAGGAGTAAGCAAGCTGACCCGTCCAGCCTTGGAAAAGAAGATCCGCTGGAGGCGAGAATCCTTCAGGACCAGCTCGCTGATCTGAGGGCAGGCCTTTTCGTCTCAATGCCGATAAGCATTGTGCTGTCCGGGCTGATTTTGACCGTGCAGGCCCTTTCCGGGAACGGTCTTGCTGGCGCGGCCTGGTTTTCGGTCGTTAATGCGATAAATGCCGCCCGCCTTGCACTCGCCCGTCATCAGCTGAAGGAACCCGGAGTCCAGGATGATCTGACACGGGTTTGGCTGCGGCTTCGCTGGTTTGGCAGGCTTGCTCTTCTGGCGGGATTCACCTGGTCATTCCTTGCCATCCTAACGGCTGGATACACGACGTCTCAAGCATCGCTGCATCTAATAATTCTGGCGGGCATTTCAGCTGGCGCGGTCACGTACGGCAGCTCATATGCTGCGGCAGCGATATGCTTCATCACACCGCCACTCCTCATTGCCGCCGCATGTTTGCTGACGAAGGGAGCCCCGGAAAACTACATTCTGGCTTTTGCCGTCCTGCTTTTCGAGGGCGGCCTGGTTCGATCCTCGTTCGTTGGACAAGCGCGCTTCCGTGACGCGAGCCGCCTGAGACATCAAGCCGAGCGGCTTGCCGCGGAAATGGAGCGCAATTCCAGGGAGGACCATCTTACCGCGCTCCTCAACAGGCGGGGCCTCGAACATGCAATCGATCAGTTTGAGAACACCGATGGACCCTTTGTGGCCATGCTGATTGATCTGGACGGGTTCAAATCTGTCAACGGTACCTACGGTCACAGAACGGGTGACGAGCTGCTTGCCAGGATCGCCCGCCGAATAGAGGAAGAAGCACCGGAGGGCTCAACGCTCGCCCGCATCGGTGGGGATGAATTCGTGCTGGTTTTTTCTTCGCGAAAGAATTCTCCTTCTCCCACCAATCTCGCGTCCAATCTCATAGCCAAGCTTGCTCGCCCCTATCCTGGGATCGCATCCGTCCGCATTGGAGCGTCTATAGGAATCTACTTGGCTGAAAACCCCGGACTGACGGAAATGTTGTTGCGGGCCGACATCGCCCTTTACACAGCTAAGCGCCGCGGCAGGAATGAATTTTGTCTGTTCGGTGCCGAGCTAGCCCGGGAACTGCAACGCCGCCAGTCAATCGAACGCGATCTTCATTCGGCGATAACGATGAGAAGCTTGGTCGCTTGGTTTCAGCCAATCGTAAGACTCGAAACTGAAGCGTCGTCGGTTTTGAAGCCTTGCTAAGATGGTCTCACCCGCTTCACGGTCCCATTTCTCCGCCCGAGATCATGACAGCGGCACGCGAAACTGGAATGCTTCAGCTGCTAACTCAAACGGTATTCGCCGACTGTTGCGCTCTTATCGAGGGCTTGGTCAAAGCTGACCGTCGTGATGTTCGTGTGGCGATGAATGTTTCACCGCGCGAGTTGGAAGCTGGCGATATTGACGAGATGATTCTTAATGGTCTGGCGGCAAAAGACCTCCCTGCAACGATGTTCGACATCGAGATTACCGAAGAAGCCCCAGTGGATCCGGACAGAGTGGATGAAAAGCTCGGCCAGCTTTCACATGCTGGCATTTCTATCGCGCTCGAGGACTTCGGCACCGGTTTTTCGACGTTGGCATCGCTCAAGGACAGTCGGATCAGGAAAGTGAAAATAGATCAGGGCTTCATTCGCGGCTTAGCCAAGTCCCGGGAGAATCGGCTGCTTGTCAAAGCGGTGATTGACCTTGGTAGGACGCTCGGGATCGAGGTCATGGCCGAGGGCGTTGAAACAGAGGCAGATCGGCAAACTCTGTACAAGCTTGGCTGCAGAACCGCGCAGGGCTTCCTGTTCTCTAAGGCAGTGCCTCTCCATTTGGCACTTGATTCGGTAGTAAAAGAGCACGCGAAGGAGTTGTGACCGGCCTCTCCGTCCGTGCTGCTCGCGGAACTTTCATGTGGGGTGGACCTGACGCGCGAAAGCCGTTTCGGACGGTAGAGTTATTACGGGGGCGAAACTGAGCACGTGGTTTGGATAGCAGCAATCCGGTCCACCGGCGCACATGCAGCGGCTTCATACAAGCGTTCAAGTTGCGAGATGAGCTTGAGTGAACGACGTCGGAGAATTGCGTCCCTTGGACGCTGGTTTCGCGGTTCCCGTAGGATTCGATTACGGGAAGCGTTCTTGGCTGCTTCTCGGCTCAGCGCTCATCTGGATGAACAACGTACCCGCGGTCAAGGTTTTCGCGACCTCAACCCAGTCACCATCCCGCAACAGCAGCGGTCGGGTCCTGATCAAGCGCTCAGCCTCAGCACAGGTGCTGGAGCAACGGTAGAGCGCGGAAAACGTGTATCGGAATGCGCTGGCTCACCATAGGAAGCTGCCACGGCATGTCGAATGTCCCCAGGGGGCGGGACCGTTCCCTTGCATTTGTCTCGATGACGGGCTCTCAAAGCTAAAGCCAAGAGAGCTTTATAAAAATCGCACCCGATCGGCTGCGCAACGACGACCAGCTGAGGCCCGATCGGGTGCTAAGGTCGTGCCAAAAAAGGCGCGTCACTGTCGCATTTCTAGCCGGCTTGCGATCGGACGTCATCTCTTGGCGATCGTTGCCCCTTCTCTCAAATGCGCTTAGCGGCGCCGACGGCGAATAGCGCAAGCTTTTCCACCCGTTTCTACTCCACTACCGAGACTCGTCACCAACCTCCTTTTATTCGCTTCCATATGGCCCATCCTGTCTCCAATCGAGGAGGAGCGCGAACATGGGCCAAGCCGTAGAACGTCTCAGTCTCGGGAATTCTTCTGCTCGCCAAACTGCCGTTGTCACCGGCACCATATTTGGCAGGGTGACAGTGAACGACAAGATATCAGGCGTTCTTGTCTGGGCTGAACTATGCTTGCAAGCCATAACCCAAAAATCGCCGATCCCTTTGAATTCGAGCCGGATGAATGGGTGTTTCAAAATTTTTGGCGGTTTTAGGCAGAACCCTCCGATGGCCCGCGTACCGGTCAAGCTTCGTGAGCACTTTAGGTTCGTCGATCAGGCATAGGTTTGTATCCCATGCCACATGCTGGCCGTTTGCCTAGTTCGGAAGCCCTCGAGAGGCGTTGCTCGTCTTGGTATGGCGTCGCCCCTTTTTCCGATCCATCGGCCACGGAGCTAGAATGCTGTCTAGCTGTTGCCGCCTACTTGGTCATCCGGCATGGAGATGCCTATATACCGACCTTCGAAAGGCTGGAATACGAGGTCGAACAAATGCGGCGGAAGCTCGGAAATCGCGAGCGAGCGCAGCGCGTGCTGGCCACGCTCAACCTAAATGGCTCGGACAGCTGGAGCCGTGAGGTTGGTTCTCAAGGCCTGGATGGCGCCGCAATCACATTCGCCCGGGCGGGGTAAAAGCGATTTTTTGAAGCCACTCGCGCTTTTGCGCTAACGAAGGTCCCGCGCCGTATTTGGGCCGGATCCATTTGTGGCCCATCAGAGAAGCAATTACCTTCTCCGGCGCCTCAACTGCCGTCAGCCGGTCCTCGAAAGTGTGTCGCAGGCTATAAAGACTATGCTCGGAAGTCGGCAGAAGTTCCTTGCTGGCGAGCACCTTGTTGACGAGCGCTGAAAGTGACGCGGCCTTGTCGCGATAACGAGGAAAGCCGTCCGGATGGAGCTTGATGGCTGCAAGTGCGCCGCCAACCAAGGGAATGTCACGGGCTGAATGACCGGTCTTCAAG
>NZ_RZSF01000451.1:0-4184 GCF_004023325.1 Mesorhizobium sp. M1A.F.Ca.ET.072.01.1.1
AGACAGTTCGTGATGCGGTGGCCGACCGCATCATCGACGTCACCGCCTTCGCCGCAGGCAGGGTCGCCGCATGAGCAAACTTTCGGAGGCGCCGCTCGTCCATCCGACGGCACAGGTCGAAAACTCGACGCTCGGCCGTTGGACCGAGATCGCCGAGCGCAGCCGCGTTTCTGAAAGCGAGCTCGGCGACTATTCCTACATGATGCAGGACTGCGCCGCATGGTGTTCAACCATCGGCAAGTTCTCCAACATCGCGGCGAGCGTGCGCCTCAACGCCACCAACCACCCGACCTGGCGGCCGACGCTGCACCACTTCACTTATCGCGCCTCCGACTATTGGGACGACGCCGAACATGAAAGCGAGTTCTTCGCCGAGCGCCGCGCCAAGCGCGTCACCATCGGCCACGACACGTGGCTCGGCCATGGCTCGACCATCCTGCCCGGCGTGACCGTCGGCGACGGCGCGGCCGTCGGCGCCGGCGCCGTGGTGTCGAAGGATGTCGCGCCATACACCATCGTTGCCGGCGTGCCGGCAAAGCCGATCCGCGAGCGCTTCGACCGCCGCACGGCCGAGCGCTACCAGGTGCTTGCCTGGTGGGACTGGGACCATGCCCGGTTGCGCGCAGCGCTCGACGATTTCCGCGAGCTCTCGGCAGAGGCTTTCCTGGAGAAGTATGGCGGCTAACGATTGTGAATGGGCAGCAGTGAATGGCAGCAAGGAGAGAACCATTCATCGGTTGCCTGTGGGTCGTAACAAAACTGACATCGATCCGACACCCCAGCTTCATCGGCCTGCGCTAGCGAGGGTTAACAGACCTGCAAAACCGCGACGGACTGGAGCTTTGGTATGTCGGCATCATCGGCCACGCTGGAAATCCGCGGCATAACCCGACGATTTGGCAAGAACACCGCCGTCAGCGATATCAACGTCTCGATCCCGCAGGGCCAGATGGTCGGCATCATCGGCCGTTCCGGCGCCGGCAAGTCGACGTTGTTGCGCATGATCAACCGTCTGATCGATCCCAGCCAGGGATCGATTTTTTTCGATGGCGCCGAGGTCTCGCGCCTGCAGGGCTCGCCGCTGCGCCGCTGGCAGCGCGACTGCGCCATGATCTTCCAGCAGTTCAACCTGGTGCCGCGCCTCGATGTGCTCACCAACGTGCTGCTCGGCCGCCTCAACCACCGCTCCACGCTGTCCAACCTGCTCGGCATGTTCTCGCGCACCGAATGCGCCGAGGCGGTCGCCGCGCTCGAGCGCCTCGACATCGCCCGCACTGCGCTGCAGCCGGCGGGCACGCTCTCCGGCGGCCAGCAGCAGCGCGTGGCCATCGCGCGCGCCATGATGCAGCAGCCGAAGGTGCTTTTGGCCGACGAGCCGATCGCCTCGCTTGATCCGCTCAACGCCAAGGTGGTGATGGATTCGCTGCGCGACATCAACCTGCGCGAAGGCATCACCGTCGTCACCAACCTGCATACGCTGGACACTGCCCGCGCCTACTGCAACCGCATCATCGGCATGGCCGCCGGCAAGGTCGTCTTCGACGGCGCGCCCGAGGACCTCGACCGCGACGCCGTGCGCACCGTCTACGGCGCCGATGCCAACGGCGTCGAGATTTCCGAGGCCATCACGTCGACCAGCGTCAGCATCAAGCCGAAGATCACCGCATCCGCCGGCCCGCTCGAACCAGCCTTCCCCGGCTACTGAGTCCAGCGCCCCGGCCGAAGCGGTTCCGGGCAGATTTTGGATTTCAGCAAGAGCAACCTGGATCGCCCGCCCGCGTCAAAGGCTGAACTCAAAAATTCGAACGCTGCCGGCGCGAAGCCGGCAAAAACAGGAGAGAGGTCAAATGTTCAGGAAAATGGTTTTTGGCGCCGTGTCGATACTGGCCATGGCCGCAAGCGCACCGCATGCCGCCGACATCAAAGAGTTCCGCGTCGGTATCCTCGGCGGCGAGAACGAAACCGACCGCCTGCGCAACTACCAGTGCCTTGCCGACCACCTGAAGGCCGAATTCGGCTTCGAGAAGGTGTCGCTGTTCCCGGCCGCCGACTATGACGGCGTCATCCAGGGCCTGCTCGGCGGCACGCTCGACTTCGCCGAGCTCGGCGCGTCCGGCTACGCCAGCGTCTATCTCAAGGACCCGAACGCCGTCACTCCGATCCTCACCACCAAGCAGACCGACGGCTCGACCGGTTACTATTCGATCGGCCTGGCACTGAAGACTTCCGGCATCACCGACATCAAGTCGGCCAAGGGCAAGAAGCTCGGCTATGCCGACCCGGATTCGACCTCGGGCTATCTGATCCCGCTGACCCAGATTCCGAAGGACACCGGAGTTTCCAACGAGACCTACTTCGCCTCGACCCAGTTCAACGGCGGCCATGAGAATAACATCCTCGCCGTCCGCGACGGCAAGGTCGACGTGGCGGTGGACGATTCTTCGGGCATCGGCGATTTCAAGAACGGCTACACCTCGGGCACCTTCCACAAGGAAGTCGCCAAGGGCGCCGTCGACCCGAACGACTTCGTCGAAGTGTGGCGCTCGGGCCTGATCCCGAACGGTCCGTTGGTCGTGCGCACCGCGCTCGGCACCGAGATGACCGCCAAGCTCGCCGACTTCTTCACCCAGCTGCCGACCAAGGACAAGCCTTGCTTCGAAGGCGTCGAGGGCGGCGACTTCACCGGCTACGTGCCGGTCAAGCCTGACTTCTACAACGTTATCATCGAAGCCCGCAAAGCCGCCATCGGCGGCTGACGGCATCAGGAAAAAGGGCGGCGCGGTGAGGCGCCGCCCTTTTTGCATGCTCCAATTATGACAACCTCGGCGACGATCCACTCCGAAGCGACAAGGCAGCAGGCCGATGCCTGGCGGCGCCAGACCTCGCTTCGCCGCTTCTACACCGCGCTCGGCGTCGGCCTGCTGCTGGTCGCCATGTGTGCCACCATGTGGTTTGCCGATGAAGCCAATGCGGGCCATTTCTTCGAGCGGCTGCCGCATATCCTCGACTTCCTGAGCTGGCTGATCCCGAAGGACTGGAACGACGTCTGGCGGGCGCTGTTCGACATCGCCTCGCCGCATGACAAGGGCACGCAGGAACTCAACTTCCCGCTCGGCCGCGTCTATATCTGGGGCGGCTTCTATATCCCCGAATATTTCGAGCTGATGCTGACCACCGTCAACGTGGCGCTGGTCTCGACCTTCCTCGGCTTCGTCTTCGCGGTTCCCTTCTCCTTCATCGCCGCGCGCAACCTGACGCCGAGCCCGATCCTGCGGCTGGTGGTCAAGCGCATCATGGAATTGCTGCGCGCCTTTCCGGAGATCGTGATTGCCGGCCTGTTCGCGGCCATCGTCTCGATCGGCCCGGTCGCCGCCATCATCGCCATCGGCCTGCATTCGATCGGCGCGTTGGGCAAGCTGTTCTACGAGATCAACGAGAACATCGACATGCGCCCCGAAGAGGGCCTGCGCGCGGTTGGCGCCAACTGGATCGAGCGCGTGCGCTTCGCCGACCTGCCGCAGGTCCTGCCCAACTTCATGTCTTACACGCTGCTCAGAATCGAGATCAATGTTCGCATCTCGACCATCATGGGCGCGGTCGGTGGCGGCGGCATCGGCGAGGAGCTGAAGCTTTCAATCTCGCGCGGCTTCGGCGCCAAGACGCTGGCGCTGGTGCTGCTGCTCTTCGTCACCATCTTCCTCGTCGACCAGTTCTCCGCCTGGCTGCGCCGCAGGCTGGTTGGTGAGCAAGCCTTCCCGATGAGCGCCTGACATGGCAACGATGACAGCCGACGAAATCAGAGCGATCGAGGAACGCTTTCCGCAGGTATTCCGGCAGCCTCTCTACAAGCGCTTCTGGCCGCTTCTCCTCATTGCCGGCACTACGCTTTATCTCGCTTATGCCGTGTCGTTCTTCAGCCTGCCGCAGGTGCTGCGCGAGTCTCACTGGGAGCGCCTGCCGCTCTTCCTGTCGCAATGGATCAGCTACGACCTGCAGCCGGAATTCCGCCTCGATCAGCCGGAGATCACGCCGAAATATCCGCGGTTCTCCGCGCTTGGCGAAAACCCCAATCCGGATTGGGTGATCAGGAATCCCGATGGCACCTACACCGTGCAGATCGACGGCGAGGCCAAATCCGTCACCTTCGACAAGGCCAGGGCGACGATCGTCGCATATGGCGAGAC
>NZ_RZSF01000452.1:0-4154 GCF_004023325.1 Mesorhizobium sp. M1A.F.Ca.ET.072.01.1.1
AAGCTCAGCCGCTGCCACTCCCTCAGCGCGGCCTCGACATGCCTGTTTGCCTCGATGCCATCGACGCCGGCGCGCGCCATCTCGGCCGAGATGGCGCGCGCCGATGTGCCCTCTTCTAGGGAGCGCCAGATCTCGGCAGCAGTATCGTTAACGGCGAAGATGGCCCGCTGGGAAGGACTGAACAGAATATTCTGCCCCCTGACGCGTGCCAGCCGTCCCTGGGTCACAAACGTGGCCGGGATATGAGCGGTGGAGCCTGGCGGCGCCGTTCCGTTACCCGCCTCGTGATTCATCGAGTAGTCCTCTCCCCCTCTGCCGGAACGCGACGGCGGTCCAACCTGTCGTTGCGAAACAGGTACGTTCAATGGGCGAATTGGCAAGCCTTTCGGCAGGAGTTCACTTCGCCCAACACAGCTTCGCCCAACACAGCTAAGCAACCGAATGTTTGCCCCCGAGTGCGACTTGTCACAGCGCTTCGTCGGAGAACCGGGCCACGTTCTGATGCGCCGCAACCCATTGCAGATGCGCCTTGTTCCAGTATTCGCGCGCGTCAGCGCCCGTCAGCACCTTGAAACCGGATGGCGGCAGCGGCAATTCCGAAGGAATTGGTTCGTCGGGCAGCCACAGCAGCACATTGTCCCGGCTTTCGATAGCCAGCCCCCAGGTTCTTTCCAGGCGACGGAGTCCACGCATGTTCACCGAAGCCAATGCGAAAACCGATCCCGTTATCCTCAGCCTGGGTGACTGATCGACGGCCTTGATCGGCGCCTGATGTGTGATTTCGTCCTTGGAGAGAAACGGGTGCATGCGAATGAGGGTTCGATCGATCCGCACTGTCTCCCGTGTCCCATCCCGCTCGTTTGAGGCAGGATCCACGCTGATCCCCGAAAAACAGCCGTCGAACAGGCAATCCTCGACAATGCCGCTGAGCAGGTAGTCATTCTCCACCGCATCATCCCTGATTTCGCTGAGCCAGCAGCCTTTCAGGTGAAAGCCGTCGGCCCGCGCCGCGAAACGCACGCCATCCCAGCAGCGCCGCGCGCGGACGCCTTCTATTGTCGCATTGGCGGTTCCGTCCCTGACCAGCAGAGCCGCGCTGTTGCAGTAGGTGTCGCGCCAATCGGAGGTCAGCGGCACCTGGCCGTCGAAGCGCCCTCCGATGAAATGAACGCCCGGACAGTTGCGGATGACCACCGGGTAGCGGTTGACTGGCAGATTTCCTTCGTCGCAGCCCATCATCGCGCTGGGCTCAGGATTTCTGCTGTTGGCGACTGTGAAGGAAGCATTCCGGGCATCGATTGTCGCCCCGGCTTCGAGATCCCGAAACATTTGTTGTTCGTAGCCATGCTCGCCCGTCAGAACGAGCTGCTTGCCCTCCGGCATCTGCCCGCCCCCCGCCTGGTACGCGCCCGGCAACAGGGCGAACACGGGAGACAGCCCAGCAAGACCCATGAATGAACGGCGGTCCATCCTCATCATCATTGACCTGAAGAAAGGGATTGCCGATGACGGTCGAGACAGGCCGAACGGACCGCCTCGAGAGCTCTCGAGGCCACGGCTTCGGGCGAAGCAAGCCTTTCGATGTCGATAACCGCCAGCACGCCCATGCGATCTTCCGTTCCCATTCCCCGCTCAAGGGCGGCCGCCATTTCGCGGCAAGCCCGATCCGCCGCCGACCAAAGGTCGGGATCGCTGTCCGGAGATGTCCGTTGCAGCCGCGAGGAGCGATCGCCCCTGGTCAGGAGCCGGTCTCTGGCGATGCCGGTCTCGCTGCGCAGGTGGACAAAAACCATGTCATGCAATCCGACGGCAGAAAGCATATCCAGCCAATTCTCGGATGTTTTCCTGCATCTGCTCTTCAGCAATATGGACCAGAATCCCTGCAGCAACCCCTGATCCATTATGATTATTGAATTTCTTCTTGCCCTCTCATGCTGGATAAATGCGACCAGGCTGATAAGATTCCAGACAAGCCTGATGGCATCAAGGCGCGACACTTGCCTGCTTTCGATGACGAAGCGGGCAATTCGAGCAAGCAACGAGCGAAACTCACGATCTAGCAGCCGAGGGGCGACAACGCCCATTCTGTGTATCTGCCTCTCGATGAATGTTCTTCCTTCCCACGCCACTCGCACGTCGCCTTCCAGCGGGCCGCACCGTCGCAGGCCGTTCGCCAGCAGGCCGGAGGTGGTTGTCTTTCCGACCCCGGGCAGACCAAAGAATTCGACAAATCGAATGTCTGTCCGCAGCGCGCGTGCTTCGACGCTTGGCGGGAGGCTTGCCGCCAGGTCACCAACAGTGTGCGAGGTCATTGGATTTCGGGTGGTACGATGAACTCTTGGAACGCCAATGAAGTCAAGGCGATGTGCGAGGGGCATACTCAACTTCAAGCAGCTGAGACCCGGTCCCGACATACAACCTCGGGGTCTTGGCAAGGCCGGTCTGCAGCGATCGCTGCATGCCGCGGTAGACTATGAGCAAAGCGAGCGGCAGCCAGAAGAAGGCCGCGGTTGACGGCCCGAAGGAATCGCTCATCTGGTTGGCGACCAAGTAGTTCCATACGGCGACCGATGTTCCGAGCACCATGACATTCACTTCGGTCGCTTGTTCGCTCCTGCCCCTGTCGACCAATGTGTGCAGAACGGCGCTGATCAGATAACCCACCACCAGCAGAACCATGATCACCACCAAGGCGAGGCCGGGCACTCCCAGCGTTCTAAAATAATCGATGAACAGGTTGTGGCTGTGCGGAGCGATGTCGCCCACCCATTGCCCTGCGCCCACGCCCATGAACGGATGCGACAGGCCCAGATCGATTGATATCGACCACAGTCGTTGCCGCGAAACGATCGAATGTGCCTCCCCGCCGGAGAGCTGAAGCGACAGCAGCTTGTAGGCCCGTGGGTTCAGGAACTGCAACATCATGAAGCTAGCCTGGAACAATATCGGAGCCGTAACGGTCGCCGCGATCACTGTTACCGGACGCTGCTTCCTTATCACCAGATAGATGCAGTATAGCCCGTAGAACGTGCCGAGACCGACGACCCCAAGAACGAAATTCGTCTTGGATCCCGATTTGACCAAACCCAGCAACCCCGCGAGGAGGCAAACCGAAAGGAGGATTCGGTGCCTTCGAGAAGCGACCAGCTTCGCGGCGACAAGCGGCAGACCGGCCGACAAGGCAATTCCGAGCTGGTTTGCATGCTTGAAATAGCCTTCCGCCCGATCGGCGAATCGAGCATCGCCGAGGCCAATAACGACAAGGCAGGATGTAACGGCAACCATGATGGCCATGGTCATCCCAATCCTGTCGATTGCCTCAAAACTCCTAGGCCTCGCGGCGATCAATGCAATGGTCGGGATAGTGGCGAAACCAAACACCTGGGCGAAGACAGCGCGCATGGTCCTGACCGGATTGTCCGCGTGTAGCGCCGACAGCAGCGACAGAACCATGATGAGGGCAGATGTTGTCAGCACGGCAGCCGCCAGGGCCGTGTCGGTGCGATGCAGACGTTTTGTCGCTTCGGCGTAGGGAACGAGGCTTACCAGGCCGCAGAACAAAGCGAGCAAAAAGGAAATCGAGCCATCGGTTCCGGCAATCCGCGTGGCGCCAGGGAACCATATCGACACGATCAGCAAAAGGATGGAAGCCTGCAGCATCGATGGACGTCACGCTGAAAATGCTATGCAACAACCGCGGGCCGACGCGCTCTTGCCTCGCCAGGCTGCGTCCGGTGCCCCTGTGTCCTGAACGGCAACGCCAAGAAATAGAGACACAACGTTCACTCCAGGACGGTGATTCAAGGCGCGCTGCCGCACCGCGGGTGAATACTCCGCGTACCTATTTCATAAGCAGCGTAGGCGCAGCGGGATGACAAGGAAATGAGCGAAAACGCGTCATTGGGACAAGGTGTCCTACGCCTTTTGTGCAAGGGCTGGTGGTGCTGCGATTCCAGTCTGCCTGGTCGAGATCCGGCCTAGCCGCGGCGGGGATTCGGTGTTGGTGCGGATTTGCATATGTGGGAGACTTGGGCGCGGCACACCGAGTCTTTCACACCGTAGGAGATCGCCGTGCTTTGGGGTCTTGTCGCCGTCGGCGTGATCGGCATTTTGCTCGGATTTCGTGTTCGCGCGCCGGCGCTCATCGTCATGAC
>NZ_RZSF01000453.1:0-4151 GCF_004023325.1 Mesorhizobium sp. M1A.F.Ca.ET.072.01.1.1
GGGTAAGCGCGCAATCGTGAGCCGCATTGCAAACAGCCCTGATCCGGTCGCATCGTCGATGCGGTCGGAGAAGTCTGCTTTGCGGTCAGGCGACGCCCAATATGGCGTCGAACAACGCCATTCCAGCCCAGGATCCGAAGATGCCTGTGCCGCCGCCGACGATGACATCATCGTCGTAGGCGGGCCAGAATGCGTGGAGCAGGAGCGCTCCGACGATCGCGCCGAGAATTCCGGAGGCCAGATATTGCGGATTGCGCAGCCATGGGCCTTTGAGCACGCGCACCATGGTGAAAGCGGTGAAGATGGCGGGCAGCAGAATATCCGACATGTTTGGCCCCTGGACCAACGTACACTCCACCCAACAGTAAAACGATCCGTTAAACGGTATCGGCAATTGCCATCGAGACGCGTGCCAGCATGAATCCCCCGCCCAACATCACCGATCCGCTTGTGCTGTTCATGCCGTCAGGCAAGCGCGGGCGGTTTCCCGTTGGCACGCCGGTGCTGGACGCCGCGCGCCAGCTCGGCGTCTATGTCGAGAGCGTGTGCGGCGGCCGCGCCACTTGCGGGCGCTGCCAGATCGAGGTGCAGGAAGGCAATTTCGCCAAGCACAAGATCGTCTCTGCCAACGACCACATCTCGCCCAAGGGCGCCAAGGAAGAGCGCTACGAGCGCGTGCGCGGCCTGCCCGAGCGCCGCCGCCTCTCCTGCTCAGCGCAGATACTCGGCGACCTCGTCATTGACGTGCCGCAGGACACGGTCATCAACGCCCAGACCATCCGCAAGGCAGCCGACACCAGGGTGATCGCTCGCGATACGGCAATCCGCATGTGCTATGTCGAGATTGAAGAGCCCGACATGCACAAGCCGCTCGGCGACCTCGACCGACTCAAGATCGCCTTGATGAAGGACTGGGGGTTCAAGAATGTCGAGTTCGACTTCTATCTCATGCCGCAGGTGCAGGGCATTCTGCGCAAGGGCAATTGGACCGCCACCGCCGCCATCCACAAGGATGCGGACAGCGACATCGCGCGCGTCATCGCGCTGTGGCCGGGCCTGAAGAACGAGGCCTACGGGCTCGCCTGCGACATCGGCTCGACGACCATTGCCATGCATCTCGTGTCGCTGCTGTCGGGCCGCGTCGCCGCCTCTTCCGGCACCTCCAATCCGCAGATCCGCTTCGGCGAGGATCTGATGAGCCGCGTCTCCTATGTGATGATGAACCCGGACGGCCGCGAGGGCATGACGGTCGCCGTGCGCGAGGCCGTTTCCGGCCTGGTCGACAAGGTCTGTGCGGAAGGCAATGTCCAGCGCAACGACATCCTCGACGCGGTGTTCGTCGGCAATCCGATCATGCATCATCTGTTTCTCGGCATCGATCCGACCGAACTCGGCGGCGCGCCGTTCGCGCTCGCCGTTTCCGGCGCCGTGCGCATCAAGGCCTCCGATCTCGGCTTGAAACTGAACCAGGGCGCTCGCCTTTATATGCTCCCTTGTATCGCCGGCCATGTCGGCGCCGACGCAGCCGCGGTCACGCTCTCCGAGGGTCCGCACCGCCAGGACGAGATGATGCTGATCGTCGACGTCGGCACCAATGCCGAGATCGTGCTCGGCAACAGCACGCGCGTCGTTGCGGCCTCCTCTCCCACCGGCCCGGCCTTCGAGGGCGCCGAGATTTCCGGCGGCCAGCGCGCGGCGCCCGGCGCCATCGAGCGCGTGCGCATCGATCCCGACACGCTTGAGCCGCGCTACCGGGTCATCGGTTCGGAACTCTGGTCGGATCAGCCGGGCTTTGCCGAAAGCGTGCAGACGACCGGCGTCACTGGCATTTGCGGCTCCGGCATCATCGAAGTGGTGGCCGAGATGTATCTCGCCGGTATAATCTCCGAGGACGGCGTCGTCGACGGATCGCTTGGCGCGCGCTCGCCGCGCATCGTCGCCAACGGCCGCACCTTCTCCTATGTGCTGAAGGACGGCGAGCCGAAGATCACCATCACCCAGAACGACGTGCGCGCCATCCAGCTCGCCAAGGCGGCGCTCTACGCCGGCACCAAGCTGTTGATGGAAAAGCAGCACGCCGACCATGTCGACCGCATCCATTTCGCCGGTGCCTTCGGTTCTTTCATCGACCCGAAATACGCCATGGTGCTGGGGCTCATTCCCGATTGCGATCTCGACAAGGTCTCGGCCGTCGGCAACGCCGCCGGCGCCGGCGCGCGCATGGCGCTCCTCAATCGCGGCTACCGCCGTGAGATCGAGGAGACGGTGAGCAGGATCGAAAAGATCGAAACCGCGCTGGAACCAAAATTCCAGGAGCACTTCGTCTACGCCATGGCCCTGCCGAACAAGGTCGACCCTTTCCCGAAGCTCGCGGCCGCAGTGAAGCTGCCGCCGCGCAAGACGGTCGGCGAGGACGGCACCGCAGGCGACGCCACCCCGCGCCGGCGCTCGCGCGAGGAACGGGCGGCGCGGCGTGGGCGCGAATAGGGTCCCCTTCGCCCGACGCCTCTCTTTAGTTCGTATGCATGCAAATGTTTCCGGATCCATCGATCCGGAAACCGGAACGCTGTTTTCGTGAAATCCGCCGGAAACATGCCGGGCGCATTTAGCCCGCCATCGAAGGGCTGGCGCGAAATGTCTTCGAGCCGGCGCGACCTTCCGGAGGAACCCACTATGTCGATGTTCGATAACCTCGGCCGCTTCGGCGTGACCATCAGGCAGGCTCATGCCCGGAGCAAGGCGATCCGCGCGCTCAACGACCTGCCCGTGCATGTGCAGAAGGATATCGGCTGGCCGGCTTCGCCGCCGAGCGACCCGCAGGCAGCCCTGCACGCGCTGCTCCTGGGAACCGCCCGCTGATGACCTTCGCCGACAAATGTAAGCTGCTCGGCAAGCGCCGAGGCCGGCAAGCGGCCTCGGCGATCGGCGACAACAAGTTGCGCGCCGCGCTGCTGCCAGGGCGCCGTTGACGCGACCGGCGTCGCATCACGCCGATGTGCCCGCTGCGAACCTTGACATTTTCAACCTAACTACAATCTTCGCATAGCAGGGGGAATTTCTCTTAGTCGGCTCGACCGATCCGTGTTCCGTATGCCCAGTTTGAAAAGCCACGTCGTTTCGTTCATTCTCAGGCACAGCCGCAAGAAGGCCTTTTCCAGTCCCGAGAATCTGCAGCGCTGGATCGCCTACGCCCGCAAGACCGAAGACTATCATCCGCCGGCTCTTCTGAAGGCGCGGCTGGATATCGCCGAGACCAGCGTCGATGGTTTCCCCGTCTATGAGATCGCACCGAAATCGGGCGAGCGCCGGCGTATCCTCTATTTGCATGGCGGCGCCTTCGTCTTTCAGATCACGTCCTATCACTGGGTGCTGATTGCCGAGATGGCGGAGCGGCTGGGCTTCGGCATCACCGTGCCGATCTATCCGATCGCGCCGGAGCACAATTTCCATGACATGTTCGGCATGGTCGGCGACGTCTACCGGCGCATGCTGCAAGAGACCAATGCCGAGAACATCGTCTTCATGGGCGATTCCGCCGGCGGCAACATGGCAGTCGTGCTCACCATGATGGCCGCCGAGGAAGGCCTGCCCTCGCCGGCGCGCCACGTGCTGATCTCGCCCGGCCTCGATATGTCCCTGTCCAATCCGGAAGTGTTCGAAGCCGAACGCAACGACCCCTGGCTGGGCATCCCCGGCGGGCTCGAGGCGATCCGGCTCTACAGCGCCGGCATCGACCGCTCCGACTGGCACATCAGCCCGCTCTACGGTGATCTCTCGGTGCTGCCGAAGACGCTGCTGCTCACCGGCTCGCGCGACCTGCTCAGCCCCGACAATCTGATCTTCGCCGAACGGGCGCGCGCCGCAGGCGTCGAGGTCGATGTCGTATACGAGGAAGGCATGTTCCACGTCTGGCCGCTGATCGATATGCCGGAAGCGCGGCGCGCACGTGACAGCATCGTCGACTTCCTCACAGCCGAGATCGTACCGCAGCGAGCCCATGCATCGCGCCGAACCACTTATGCGGCGCGACCTGCGCCGGCGGCCGAATAGCTCAGAACTTGCCGGTTTCCCGGAACAGTTCGAAGGTCGCGCGGATGTGGTCGGCAACCGCCTTCACCGGCGCACTGGCATCGGGTGCCACCACCATGGCG
>NZ_RZSF01000454.1:0-4143 GCF_004023325.1 Mesorhizobium sp. M1A.F.Ca.ET.072.01.1.1
GGGCTTTCCAGCGCGTATCGCCGGTGCCATTGCCGGCGATCTTCTGCACGGCCTCGACCAGCTCATGGTCGAAGATCCGGCCGTAGTCGGGACCGGTCACCGCTCGCAACTCGAGGCGACCGTTCTCAATTTCGAGGGTCTTAACCTGCTCCGCGCGATGTGAGCTTAACCCATACTGAAGATTTATGGCGGCGAGCGGGGCCGGGAGCTGTCGCAGATAGGCGGCTGGTGCGCCGCTCAGGCTGGAAAGTTGGCCAAAACTCCAATGCGTGGGTGCGACCGGCGCATCCGCGCCCGGCAGCATAAGCGTGAGGCGTTCCGCATCGTCGCGATTTGCTTCGACGCGAATGCGCTCGCTTTCGACGATGCGCGTACGGCTGCGCTGCGACCGTGCCCTGACCGAGTTCCGGAGGTCGGTGAGCGACGGGTAGCGCTCGTCGGCTGGTCGGTTGAACCATTCCGATGATACGCGGCCGATACGCTCGCCGCGGCTCACATCCACCTTATAGCCTGCACGCGCGTTCCGCGTCGGTGCCTGAATTTCCATCTGTGTCATGGGTTTGCTCCGCGGCGGACGCCGGGAGCCTCTCTCCCGGACCTTCGTCCGCCAACCGCAAGCCCCGCCTGCCCTCTCCCTCTGCCGGCCGCACCGTCGCCTATCGAAGCGCCCGCCGACGTGGCAGCTGCCAAACGTGCGCCCAAGGTGGCGCCGCGCCGCCGGGTGTTCAGCGAAGCGCTCGTCTCGGCGACAAATGCGGGCGGTCAAGCCGTGACGAACAAGCCCGTTGCTTCGATGGTAAAACCATGACTCAATGGGCGTGGGGATGCGGCGGCGTCCGGAGCAATGGAGGCGATGCGACGATTCAGACTTGCTGACCAGGTGATCGAGGAGACGGCGCCGAATCTCCAGGACTTGTTGGCCGATGCATATCGCAGAAAGCTTCGACCGCTTTGCCTGTGCCAGGAGCCCTGCCCCGCGATGTATATTGCCCAGGTTGGCGATCAATACATCGTCAAGCGGATGCCGCTGTCAGGTGGCGGCCATGATCCTTCCTGTTCCTCGTACGAGCCGCCCGACGAACTGTCCGGCCTCGGCCTGCTGATAGGCGGCGCAATCCAGGTCGATTCCGAAACCGGCATGGCCGCACTTAAGTTGGACTTTCGCCTAGCGAAGGTCGGCGCGCGATCTGCGCCGGCAGCTGGCACCGTAGGCTCGGACAGCGTGGTCGGGGACTCCAAGAAGCTGTCCCTGCGCGGTCTGCTACACTATCTCTGGCACGAAGCGGAACTGACAGTCTGGACGTCGCGATGGACTGGCAAGCGCCATTGGTGGAATATTCGTTGGCACCTCGTCGAGGCCGCGCGTCAGATGACGGTCAAAGGCGGTGCGCTCAGCGAAATCCTGTTCGTGCCTGAGCCGTTCCGATCCGCCGACAAGGCCGCGATCGAGCAGAGGCGCACGGAGGCGCTTGCTTCCGCGCTACCCCCAAAGAACGGTCCCAGAAAGCTGATGATCCTTGTCGGAGAGGTCAAGGAAATCGGCGCGGCTCGGAGCGGCCACAAGTTAATTGTCAAGCACATGCCGGGGTTCGTGTTCCTGCTGGACGAGAGCCTTCATCGTCGGCTTCAAACCCGTTTTGAAAACGAGATGGCACTCTGGGGTGCGGATGAGGCATCGCATCTGATCGCAATTGCCACCTTCGCGTTGACCCCGGCCGGGCTGGCCGTGATCGAAGAAATCGCGCTCATGGTGGTGGCGGAGAATTGGGTGCCTTACGAGTCCGCCTATGAAAAGAAGCTGGTCGACGTCCTTGCCAGAACAAGGGAGCGAAGCGTGAAAGGACTGCGCTACAATTTGCCATTAGACAGGCCGACCGCGACGGCGATATTGCAAGTGCAGCCACGGCCGGTTGGACTTTACGTCGTTCACCCTTCGGCCGATGGCGCATATGAGGAATCGCTGGGGGAATTGATCGCATCCCGACCGGAGTTCGATTGCTGGATCTGGCGGACGGCCGATAGTGAGATGCCGACATTGCCAGTTGGGCAGGACAATGTGCCCCTCACATGAAGCAGGTATGTTTCTCGGAGGCTATTGCAGCACGTCTGCTCGCTGCCGACTTTTTTCGAATACCTGTTTGCAATCCAGTTCGCCCATTTGACTTGATGCGCTCAGGAGCGGCGAGCGGATCGCAGTGCAGACGATCAGGGCGACTTCCATTCCGTCGGCTCGGCATCCTCGAGGGCTGCTCAAGTGCTGGATGGTCACACGGCCGGATCGCGCACCGGCGGGTAGGTCCCAGAATGAGCGCTTGCGAGTCTGCTCGATCGCGCAATAAACTTTTCGGCAGTTCACGATCCCATCCCGAACTGTCCGACAGGCGCCCGAAATTCGTCGCGCCGTTAACGATTCGCCGTTTCGGACGTGCAAGAAAAAGCCGGGCTTTTAGCACCCGGCCAGGCAAGAGCTGTCAGACCTCCAGACGGGAACGCGCCGAACGTAAGGGGAGGAGAACGCCCGACGGCACCGTGCATATCGGTAGCAAGGATGACCTCCCAACGACATGCCAGTAGACCACGCGGCCTGATCATCTTGGTGCACTGAAGCTTGCCGCGCCGAATACGTGAATGTGGAGGATAGCGGATGGAGAAATGCCGCCGTTGCCAAGTCAATGAAGCTTGCCATGGCCGGCGGCGTTCGCCCGCGCCGGCGAACAAGAGGTTAGTGTGGCGGGATCGATGCTTGTGATGCGGAGCCCATAGCAGACCGCGCTGGCGGCACTTCTCAGGGGCAACGCCGGCTCTGCGAGCCGCCCAATCTCATGGCCGGATTCGCGCGACCGGTAGGCCTGGCTCTGGGCAAGGAAACGGCGCGAGATGGGGTTTGATGGTGCAAGATCCAGCGCCGGATCAGGAAGGCCATCGCGGAAGCAACGGATCGCTTTGCTAGTGGGCGCCTGGACCAATCTGCTGCTGAGGAGCGCGGGGGCTGCCGCCCATTCCTTGTTATCCCGCGAACAATTCTTTGTACCCTGTCGTCACCATCCAGTTCGCCCGATCGAGATGGCTTCGCGCGGCTTTGCGGGCGCGCTCCGGTTCCTGCACCGGATCGATGCCGAGGATCTCCTGCGCCATCTCCTCATAGCTGGCATCATCAGCGGCCGCATCCAGGAACCTGAGGTACAGCGTGTGGTGCTGTTTGTCGTACGCGGTCAGGCTGTCGGACCATGGCACTTCTTCCTGGATTGCCGGTTTCGTTCCGACTTTCATGGCAGTTCGGTACTCCATCATTATTTCAGTGGGATATTCCTTCGACAGGTTAGCCAAAGCGGATAGGAATCCTAGTCCTAAATGACAATCCCCGATCTCTCTGCAAATGTCCCGCCGCGGTTATTCTGCCGCCGCCTCGACCCAGTCCGGGCTCAATGGCGGCAGATCCTCGAGTTCCCTCCGTGTGGACGGCGTGCGCGCGAGGCGCGGCAAACTTGCAGCGATGCCGAGATGAACGAAATTCACGAGCGCGCGTCCAAGCTCTCAATCGCTGCGCAGAATCTTTGCTTCGAGCGCGGCTGCCACAAACGCACGCCGAGCGACTGGTGGATGAGCCTCACCTCGCAACACCTGCAGACAGGCGTCCATTGCTGCCTTGCGCTTCGCGGTCTGACGATGGAGATGGCGCAGCAGGATGTTGGACGCGTCATTGACATCGAACACGACACGCTCCGAGCTGTGACGGCTGACTTGAACAACGACTGGCCTTTCAAATCTGCTCGAGCCGGTCATCACTCCCCCCTACACCCAGCGGCGACAGCCTCGCTCGCACTTATTTCCTTAGCCGAAACATTCGGCTGCATCCCCACAGCTAAACTTGATCGCTGGCGTCCAAGCGGTGGTCACGAGCGCAATCTGTTCATGTCCGGTGGCGCGGGTTGGCTAGCTGTGAGCTTTCGGGAGGTTGTCCATTCGGACCGGACCGAGGAGACTGGAGTTACCACGCTTCAGCATCCATCGGAGGATCCGAATGAACATCCATAAGAATGCCCGTCTCACACCGCTGCGTCGAGAGGAGATGGCGCTGTCGGTGATAGAAGGCGCTTTCTCCAAAGCCCATGCGGCGCGTGTCTACGGCGTGTCGGCCAAGAT
>NZ_RZSF01000455.1:0-4073 GCF_004023325.1 Mesorhizobium sp. M1A.F.Ca.ET.072.01.1.1
GTCGAGATCCTGGGTGATGCGATCGTTGCGGACATCGATGATACCGCCGATGCGCGGCATCACAACCCGCTTCAGGAACAGATAGAAGAGCCCGAAGGTGATGACGAGCCACAGGATCTGCGACGGGAAGGTCTCGGCATTGAACGGCGGGAACGTGCCATGCTCCTCGGCAGGCACGGCGGTGCCCGCATGCGTATCGCCCTCGGCCGTGGCCGGCGCGGATTCTTGCGCAAAGGCAGATGTCACGAACATCTCATTCCCCTGTCCATACGGCGGGGCCGCACCATGCGGCCCCTTTCGTCAGCGCGTGGTTCTTACCTGAAGACCAGCAGCAGCGCGATGAGGAGCGAGAAGATGCCCAGCGCTTCGGTCACGGCGAAGCCGAAGATCAGGCGGCCGAACTGGCCGTCAGCGGCCGACGGGTTGCGGAGCGCACCCGAGAGATAGCTGCCGAAGATGTTGCCGAGGCCGATGCCGGCGCCGCCCATGCCGATGCAGGCGATACCAGCGCCGATAGCAGCTGCTGCAGTTGCGTCCATTTCAAAACTCCTGTGGTTTTCGTAATCGTTGCGGTTGGTACGTTGGGTATGCTGGCGCCGGGGCGCCGGTGAAAATCGATCAGTGGCTCGGGTGCAGAGCGTCGTTCAAATACATGCAGGTCAGCACGGCGAAGACGTAGGCCTGCAGGAAGGCGACCAGCAGTTCCAGCGCCGTCAGGGCAACCGCCATGGCGAGCGGCAGGACCGAGCCGGCGATGCCGACCGCACCCAGCGCGCTGAGGCTGACGACGAAGCCCGAAAACACTTTCAGCGTGATGTGGCCGGCCAGCATGTTGGCGAAAAGACGAACCGAGAGGCTGACGGGACGCGAGACAAAGGAAATGACTTCGATCGCCACCACCAGCGGCATCAGATAGCCAGGCACGCCATGCGGCACGAACAGCTTGAGGAAGCCGAGGCCGTGCTTGGCGAAGCCGTAGACGATGACGGTGCCAATGACCAGGATCGCCAGCGTGAAGGTGACGATGATGTGGCTGGTGACGGTGAAGAAATAGGGGAACAGGCCGATCAGGTTGGCGACCAGCACGAACATGAACAGCGAGAACACCAGCGGGAAGAATTGCATGCCCTGCTTGCCCGCCGCATCGCGCAGCATGTTGCCGACAAACTCATAGGCCATTTCCGAGACCGACTGCAGGCGGCCAGGAATGAGGGCGCGGCTGGCGGTGCTCATGTAGAGGAAAGCGGAAGCGACGGCGATCGTCACGACCATGAACAGAGCGGAGTTGGTGAAAGAAATGTCGTAGCCGCCGATATGAAGCGGGATGATCGGATGGATCTGGAACTGGTGGATCGGATCGACCTGGTCAGCAGCAGCCACTTTAAATCCCCGTCAAAGCCACAACCGGCTTCTTAAGTTTCTTTCGCGCCTTGCGGCGCCTTACTTCAGTCCTTCGGTTCGGGCGGCTTGCCGCCCTGGCCGAATTCCGATGCAAGTCCCGACGAACGCAGGACATTGAGTATACCGGCGCCAAAACCCAGCAGCAGGCCGACGATCAGACCCCAGGGCGCGATTCCCGCCAAGCGGTCGATGATCCAGCCCAGGCCGACACCAACCACCACTCCGGCGATGAACTCGCTGGACAGTTTCAGGGCCTGACCGTAACCGGTCGCAGCTTTCGCTTCGTCTTTCCCCTCGAGCCGGTCCGTGCGTCTTGATGCAAGCGATGCTTCAAGCTCGCGCCGGCGGCGCTCAAGTTCGTCGTCGCGGATGGTGGCTTCTGGCTGCCTGCCGCGGCCGGTTTCTCCGGTTCCGTCTGGCCCGTTTTTGTCGGCCATCGCAACCCCCCTGCCCGGGCAGACGATCACCGTCCGTCCGCTTCTAAAGTCGCCGGCAACATAGTTAGCGGGTCCGCGCCCGTCAAGCCACGGGCCGAACTTCAAAGCGATGTATTTTCCCGTTTCAAATCAACGACTTATCCGGGTGCGACATCGTGCCCGTCACGCCTGTGCGAGGACTCGGCGCGAATCCGGGAGGCAAGCCGCTCCGATCGATGCGCGCAGCAAGCGAGAAAGAGCGTCGCCGCAGGGTGCCGATCAAGCGGCTCAGTTCGAGCCGCCTAAACGGCTCAGCTCCAGCCGCCGCCATAGGTGCGATAGAAGATATGCAGGCCGATCCTGGTCATGCGCTGCATGGCGCGCGCCCAGCCCGGATGGACGTAGTTGGCGTAGTAATGCGTCGAGGATCCGACCTCGGGGATGAAGATCTTGCCGGCGGTCACCGCCATGGCGACATCCTGGGCGGTCTTGTACGCGACCGCGTCGTTGATGCGCTTCTTCCTGCCGTCGCAGGCGAAGGAGAACTGGCAGCGGTTGAACCAGTTGTCGTTCTGGTAGACGACGCCGCAGATCGTCTTCGGATAGGCAGGGTTGCGGACGCGGTTGAGGATCACCTGCGCCACCGCGGCCTGGCCGCGCACCGGTTCGCTGCGCGCCTCAAAATAAATGCCCTTGGCGAGGCATTCCTGTTCCGGCTTGGAGAAGACGGCCGCCGGCAGCGGATTCTGCATCCAGGCGTGATCCCCCTTGCCCATTGGCGGGATGAAGCGGCCGTCATTCGCATCGTCCTGCAGCAGAGCCTCAAAGGGCGAGGCCTTGGCATAGTCGGGCGCCGACTGGGCATAGGCGGTGGCGAGGATATCCGGCTTGTCGTTGTTGACGAGAGCGATGAGAGCCGCCGGCAAATCCGGATCGGGCTTCTTGTCCTCGCGGATGTGGAAGGCCTGGGCGATCTGGATTTCCTTGCCCTTGATGCCGGGCTTGGCGAAAGTCAGCTTCAGGCCGCTGTCCATCGCCGGACGGAGCAGCGAGGAGGTACGCTCGAAGATGGAGCCGGCGCTGAAATTCTTCGGCGGCGCAACCGGCGACACCTGGACGAGGCGGCCCTTCTTGTCGGCGCGCACGACGCGGTCCTCATCGGGCGTAGCGCCGGCGACATTGCCCTTGCCGCGGAGCGCCACCGTGCCAACGCCAGGCAGGTCCACGCCGGAGCCGGAGATCGAGCCCGTGGCGGCCGAATCGACGAACGGCATCTCGGCGGCGTGCACCGAGCCGGCGACGGATTTTTCGACATAGGCATTCCAGCGATGGCTGGGCGACTCCAGCCCGGACACGAGGCTTGCCATATCCTGGTAAGCGACGACGGACGGAAAGCCGACCCAGAAGCCGAGCCCCAGAACCAAAGGAGGAAGGAAGGAACGTTTATTCGCAACGGCGGCGGCGACGAGCCGCGTAAGAACGCGTCGATGCACGGAACTCTCCAGAAACGCTACTGACCCCGGAGAGCCAAAATGAAGCATTAACCTTGATGGGGGGTTAACGGCACCGATCGTGTTTTTTTCATGTTGCAGATAAGCCGGCCTCCGCCAGCTGTGGAAAGCCGGCGAAAACGTCAGGCCGTGCGCAGAAAGATCCGCCATGCGATCGCCGCGCAGATCGCCGCCGCCAGCCACACGCCCGGCCATGCGAAGAGAAGCAGAAGCCAGGGAATGGCGATCGGCACCAGGCAGAAGCCGACAAAGACCAGAGTGTTGGCGAGGCTGAGCGCGGTGCCGACATGGCCGGCTCCGGCAAGTGTCGCAAGCTCGGTATAGGCAACTCCATGCCAGGCCGATACGCAGATGCCGGCTACGATCACCATAAGGGGCAGGAGCAACAGCAGCGACGGCTGGCTGGCCGCAGCGATGGCCAGAATCCATAGCACCAGGAAGGCCAGCGCGCTCAGCGCGCTGCAGAATCTAAGGAACGGCCTTCGGTTGCGGTGGCGGTCGGTGAAGCGGCCGCTCCAGACGCGCATCGCCATGGCGCCCGTCTGCACGGCGGCGAGGGTGGCGCTGGTCACCCATGTGCCCATGCCGGCAAAGTCATGCAGGAAGACGGAGGCAAAGGTGAGCACCGCCACCTGCGGGAAGCAGAGCAGGCCGATGGCTGCCGAGATGCGCCAGACCTCGATGTTGCGCAGCTGCGCAACATCGAGGTCTGGCGCATCTCGGCAGCCATCGGCCTGCTCTGCTT
>NZ_RZSF01000456.1:0-4050 GCF_004023325.1 Mesorhizobium sp. M1A.F.Ca.ET.072.01.1.1
CGTAAGCGGTGTTCCCGGGCCACGACGCAACCTTGGTAGTCGGCGCAGCGGATGCCTTGCGCCCGAACCTCCAGGATTCGCGAGTGCCGACTGTTGGGCCGCAACACCTCGGCGCAACCATCGGATAGTCGGGTTTCAACCTTCTCTACGCCAGCGCTGGGCTGAAATGCTGCGACGCTATTAGTTAGCTCGAACGTCAATCGGATTTGGCGCAAACACGAACCAATTGTCCTTGGTCTTCAGTGCTTCAAGTCGTGCTCGATACGGAGCAATCTCGTCCGCCGGAGCTTGCATGATTAGATGGAAAATCTGTTGCGCATTGCTCCGCGCATTGTGTCGCAGTTCTACTCCGCGTTCGACCGTAAGCACCATCGCGTCGAGACGGGGCAGGATAATGTCCATCCGACCACGCAATGCAGGAAAGGGTACGCTGCCAATCTGGGCACCCGGGTCCCTCAAGGCACGGTCGAGATTGGCAGTCTGTTCGTCTAGGACACGTTTGAGCGCGGCTGCTGTGTCCGCGCGTACTTGCTTCGGATCGCCAGCCTGTCTGTCGGACGGAGCCACAGGCTTCAGCCCAAGCGCCCGCGCAAGTACGATGTCGTCTGATCCATACCGCAAGTCAGTGTCATTTAGCTGGGTGAAACGATCTCGGACGAAACCCGCTGTGCAATCCCAGGATGGCGCGGCCGAGTTAAGCGCGCAACCCATCACGAGTTTTGGTATCCAGCCGAGCGGCGCAGCATGGCCGCCGCTCAGAGAGAAGACCGAGCCATCTGGCAATGCGACGGTGGTCACGATGTCGGTGACGGGCAGGCCGCTAACGATGCGGTTGGATTCAGAGCGGCGCACCAGGGCGACCGGCAAAATCGGATCTTCTGGCTGTCCCATGTCGCAAAATCGAGTTTCGAATTTGCCAGAACCGAGTAACCCGTCTCTGTCATGAAAGCCGAACACGCTGATGCCAGTCCCCCTGAGGGACTTGTCACGACGGATTCGATCGCACTCAGTCCGGTCTACGAGGCGGGTAGACCTATAATGCCATTCCCCTTCCTCGTCGCTTCGTCTGTATACGACTGGCAAGGCGTAGTTATTTACCAACCAATTGCCTGAAATGCTGCCTTCGAACACGAGCGCTTGCCGAGATGGATCGAAAGGAATCAGCACATCAGCATTTGACGTCGCTATCTGATGTTTGAGATTCCAAAGTATTTGGTGATCCCCGAGCGCGTAACCGGCATACCCGACAAACCAAGCTATCGGTAAAATCATCCAGCCTTTCCCCACCTTGCCTGCTGCCGCTTCAGCGCCGACGCCAATAAACCCAAGATTGATTAGAATCACAGACCAAAACGGTGCGCCTAAAACCATTAGGAACACGCCTGTGTAAGGGAATAGCTGCAGTAAGAAAGCTATCGCAGTGGCAGCAAAAAACAGGAGTGAGCGGGGTAATCGCATGATTAGCTATTACCGGCCACTGACTTACAGGATTCTTAATTCGTTGTTATAAAGTTGACGTCCTGGTCAAAGGGCTTCAACTACTCGCAAATCATTGATTCGCAAAGCGGTGTCTCAGGCCACGGCGTTAAGCTTGGGAGCGGCGAGATAGGCCCAGGGAAGAAGCTCGTCGATCTGGCTGTTTGGGTGGCCGTTGACGATCCTGGTGAGCACGTCGGCGAGGTAGCCGAGCGGCTCGACGTCGTTCAGCTTGCAGGTCTCGATCAGCGAAGCGACGACGGCCCAGTGCTCGGCGCCGCCGTCAGAGCCGGCAAAGAGGGCGTTCTTCCGGTTGAGCGCGATCGGGCGGATCGACCGCTCGACGGTATTGCTGTCGATCTCGATGCGGCCGTCGTCAAGGAAGCGCGAGAGTCCCTCCCAGCGTGACAGCGTATAACGGATCGCCTCGGCGAGCTTCGTCTTCTGGCTGATCAGGCCGAGCTTCTCGCGCAGCCACGGCTCGAGCTCGGCCAGGATCGGCCGGCTCCTTTCCTGGCGCACGGCAAGACGTGCGTCTGCCGGCTGGCCGCGGATGTCGTCCTCGACGCGATAGAGTTCCGCGATGCGCCGGAGCGCCTCACTCGCGATCGGCGCCGGACCGGCTGCGGCGAGCTCGTAGAAGCGCCGGCGCACGTGTGCCCAGCAGAAGGCGAGCGTTGCGCCGCTCTTGTCGGCGAGCACCCGATAGCCACCATATCCGTCGACCTGCAGGATTCCGGCAAAGCCTGCGAGATGAGCGATCGGTCGCTCCGCCTTTCGGTCCGGCGCATAGACATAGGCGACGCCCGGTGGGTCGCTTCCGTTCCATGGTCGGTCATCGCGGGCGTAAGCCCAGAGCTGCCCGGTCTTGGTCTTGCCGCGGCCGGGATCGAGCACCGGCGCCGTGGTCTCGTCGGCAAAGAGCTTGGGCGAGGCTTTCAGCTTCTCCAGCAGTCGCTCGTGGACTGGACGCAGATGCCAGGCCGCACGGCCGACCCAGTCGGCGAGCGTGGATCGGTCGAGGTTGATACCCTGCCGGGCGTAGATCTGCGCCTGGCGATAGAGCGGCAGGTGATCGGCATATTTGGAGACCAGAACCTGGGCAACCGTCGCCTCGGTCGGCAGACCGCCTTCGATCAGCCGGGCCGGCGCTGGAGCCTGCACGACCACGTCCTCGCAGGCGCGACACGCATATTTGGGCCGCCGCACGACGATCACGCGCAGCTGCGCCGGCACGATGTCGAGTCGTTCGCTGACGTCTTCGCCGATCCGATGAAGCCCGTTGCGACAGCACCGGCAGGCATGGTCCTCGATGTCGACGACCATCTCGATGCGCGGCAAGTGTTCCGGCAGCGAACCACGGTTGGCTCGCCTCTTCGCGATGCGCTGCGTTCGTTTGGCCGGATCGGCACGTTCGGCTTCTTCCTCGCCTGCCGCCTCGATTTGCTCGGCCTCCTCGAGGCCAAGGAGCAGTTGATCTTCGGGCAGGCTCTCGGCGCGGCGACCGAAGCGGTGGCGCTGCAATCCCTTGATGATCTGGGTCAGGCGGGCATTCTCGGCATCGCGCGCCAGGACCATCGCCTTCAGCACATCCGGATCGTCGGGAAGCTGGTCCGCCGTCATCGCCATGATCGGATCAGACCATATTCGCCAGTTCCGGGCGACAGCGGAATCCGGGCTGATTCACTTGGTCGCGGATCAACCCGCCTGCGCCGGAGCGAGCGTCCGGCGGGCTTCATGGACGCGCCGCCAATCAAGCCCCTCAAGCAGCGCCGACAACTGAGCGGCCGTCAGCCGCATCACGCCATCCTGCACTTTCGGCCAGCGGAACTCGCCATCCTCCAGACGCTTCGCATAGAGGCAGACGCCGGTGCCGTCCCAGAAGATCAGCTTGATCCGATCCGTCCGTTTCGCGCGGAAGACATAGACTGCACCGCTGAACGGATCGGCATCCATCGTCTCGCGCACCAACGCGGCCAGCCCTTCCGCCCCCTTGCGGAAGTCCACCGGCTTCGTCGCCACCATGACCTTGACGGCGCCCGTCGGCCCGATCACGACGTTGCCTTCAGCGCACGGATCACCGCCGCAACCGTCTTGGCATCGGCGCCACGGCCGACCCGCATGGCGATGCCGTCGATCTCAAGCTCGATCACGCCAGCGTCGCGGGTCGCTTTCCGCTTCCGTGGCTGTGCTGGACGCGTCGGCGCGGGTCCCGAAGGCGGCGTCTTCACCACCACCGGAACAAAGAGCGGTTCGGGCGCCGGCGATGCCATCGACGGCTGACGAGCAGCCCGACGCCACGCGAACAATTGCTGCGGGGACAAGGCATATCGCCGGGCCACCGCGCTCACGGTCTCGCCGACCTCGTAGCTTTCCGCCACGATCCGTGCCTTCTCATCCGGCAGCCATTCCCGCCGCCGACCGGAGCCGGTGAAGATCTCCAGCCGGCGAACCGGCTCTTCATCATTGGACTTAAGCGTAAGCTCTGAAATCGTCATGTGTCGAAGCCCTTAAAGGCTCCGAACATCGTTCCTCACGGTCACGCGCGAAAGGTGCTGTCAGAACAGCGCTTAC
>NZ_RZSF01000457.1:0-4047 GCF_004023325.1 Mesorhizobium sp. M1A.F.Ca.ET.072.01.1.1
CCACAGCTCCCGCCGCGATTGCCGGCGCCGTCGTGCAGGCGGTGGCCGAAGTGCTGATGGGCCTAGTCTATGTCAACGCGATCAAGCCCGGCCATCCGGCGATCTTCGGCACCTGGCCGTTCGTCTCCGATCTCCGGACCGGCGCCATGTCCGGCGGTTCGGCCGAGCAGGCCGTGTTGACCGCGGCCTGCGCGCAGATGGCGCAGTATTACGACCTGCCGGGCGGCTCGGCCGCGGGCATGACGGATTCGAAGCTGCCCGACATCCAGTCCGGCTATGAAAAAGGCATCACCGATGTGATGGCCGGTCTTGCCGGCCTCAACCTCGTCTATGAATCGGCCGGCATGCATGCCTCGCTGCTCGGCTTCTGTCTCGAAAGCCTGATCATCGACAACGACATGCTCGGCCACTGCCTGCGATGCGTGCGCGGCATCGAGGTGACGGACGAGGCGCTGTCGATCGACACGATCGCCGATGTCTGCCTCAAGGGCCCGGGTCACTATCTCGGCAACGAGCAGACTTTGAAGCTGATGCAGACCGAATATTTTTATCCCGCAGTCGGCGATCGCTTCTCGCCCAAGGAATGGAATGAGAAGGGCCGGCCCGACATTTTGCAGCGGGCGATCGCCGAGAAAAAGCGCGTGCTGGCCGAGCGCTTTCCGCGCCATGTGTCGCGGCTCGTCGACGACAAGCTGCGCGCGCGCTTCGGCGAGATGATCAAGCTGCCGCGCAACAAGATGGGCGGCTGATCTTTCCGCTCTCGGAGATCACTCCGCACGCAGCCCATAGCGCTCGACGACTTCGGCGTTGATCAGCTTCGCATGCAGCGTCAACAGCACGATCTGCGCATCGAGGCTGTCGCCGGCTTCGAGCGCGGCCTCGATGCGGCGCTCGGCTTCCAAAGTGTGCTCCCTGCCATTGGCCCGCTCGAAGGTTTCCGGTCCGGCGACGCAATAGCCGCAGAGTTGCGCCACCGATTGATAAGCCTGAGGCGGCGGCTCCTCGGGCCAATGATCCTTCATCAGGTTGACGATGGTGAGCTTGACGCCCTCAGGCACCAGCGCCGGATGCAAGTCGGCCTTGCGCAAGGCGTCGTCGAGCTGGCGCAAGTCGCCCGACCGGCCGAACATGCCGAGGAAGCCGAGGGAAGAGCGCCGTTTCGCCATATAGAGCCTCCCTTCGTGGGACCGCCGAGATTGGGCTAATCTGTCGACGCCCCGCGGTCGAAACAAGGGCCATGAGAAAGGGCGGTCCGCCGGAAGCGGACCGCCCTTCGATTTTCGCCGTGCTCTGAATTCAGTGGTTGTCGCGCGGGACGCCCCTGGTGTGCGCGACATCCTGATATTTCACCGCCGGCTTCAGCACCATGCCGGCGGAGAACTGGTCGACCATGCCGCGCTGGATCTCCTGCCAGGGCGTCTGGTGCTCGGGATAGTCATAGCCGCCATTGCCCTGCAGCGCTGCCCGCCGCCTGGCGATCTCCTCGTCGCCGACAAGGATATTGGCGGTGCCCTTCCTCAGGTCGATGCGGACGCGGTCGCCGGTCTTGAGCAGCGCCAGCCCGCCGCCGACCGCTGCCTCCGGCGAGGCGTTGAGGATCGATGGCGAACCCGACGTGCCGGACTGGCGACCGTCGCCGATGCAGGCCAGCGAATGGATGCCCTTCTTGATGAGATGGGCCGGCGGCTGCATGTTGACCACCTCGGCGCCGCCCGGATAGCCGACCGGGCCGGCGCCGCGCATGAACAGGATCGTGTGCTCGTCGATGCCCTGCGCCGGATCGTCGATGCGGGCGTGGTAATCCTCCGGGCCGTCGAAGACCATGGCGTTGCCTTCGAAAGCCTCCGGATCGTTCGGGTTCGAGAGATAGCGCTCGCGGAATTCGGGCGAGATGCCGCTGGTCTTCATGATGGCGGAATCGAACAGATTGCCCTTGAGGTTGATGAAGCCGGCATTGCTCTTGAGCGGCTTGTCGACGCCGCGGATGACATCATGATTTTCGTTGACCGCGCCGCGGCAATTGTCGCCGATCGATTTGCCGTTGGCGGTGATCGCGTCGGGGTGCGGCAATAGTCCGCCTTTCAGCAACTCCGCCACGACGGCCGGCACGCCGCCGGCATGGTGATAGTCCTCGCCGAGATACTCGCCCGTCGGCTGCAGGTTGACGATCAGCGGCACGTTAAGGCCGATGTTCTGCCAGTCGTCATTGTCGAGCGGCACGCCGAGATGGCGGGCGATGGCATTGAGGTGGATCGGCGCGTTGGTCGAGCCGCCGATGGCCGAATTGACGACGATGGCATTCTCGAACGCCTGGCGGGTCATGATGTCCGACGGCTTCAGGTCCTCATGCACCATATCGACGATGCGCTTGCCGGTCTCGTAGGCAATCTGGCCGCGCTCGCGATAGGGCGCGGGGATCGCGGCCGAGCCCGGCAGCTGCATGCCGATCGCTTCGGCCAGCGAGTTCATGGTGGTGGCGGTACCCATGGTGTTGCAATAGCCGGTCGACGGCGCCGAGGAGGCGACGATGTCCATGAACTCGTCATAATTGATCTCGCCGGCCGACAGCCGCTGGCGCGATTCCCAGACAATGGTGCCGGAGCCGGTGCGCTTGCCCTTATGCCAGCCATTGAGCATCGGGCCGACCGAAAGCGCGATCGCCGGAATGTTGACGGTCGCCGCCGCCATCAAGAGCGCGGGCGTAGTCTTGTCGCAGCCGATGGTCAGCACGACGCCGTCGAGCGGATAGCCGTAGAGCACCTCGACGAGGCTGAGATAGGCGAGGTTGCGGTCGAGCGCCGCCGTCGGCCGCTTGCCGGTCTCCTGGATCGGGTGGCACGGGAACTCGAAGGGGATGCCGCCCATCGAGACGATGCCCTCGCGCACGCGCTTGGCGAGCTCGAGATGGTGCCGGTTGCAGGGCGAGAGATCGGAACCCGTCTGCGCGATGCCGATCAGCGGCTTGCCCGACATCAGCTCGGCGCGGGTCAGCCCGTAATTGAGGTAGCGCTCGAGATAGAGCGCCGTCATGCCCGGGTTGTCGGGATTGTCGAACCACTCCTGCGAGCGAAATTTCTTCTTCTTGGTAGGGGCGCCTGCCATCGTGGTCTCCGTATTTGTATGACAAATCGATATGACAACGCGCTCATGCAGGCAAGAGGCAGACACGCCGCAGACCCGCACTTTGGTGCGATAGACATAGAAAGGGCCGCGCGCCAGGACCAATCGACATCAGCATTCCGGGAGGTCTTGATGGCTTTGGTGATCGAGGGCGAGGAGCGGATCGCCGCACCTGTCGAGAAAGTGTGGGAAGCCCTCAACGACAGGGGAAATCCTGAAGGAGGCAATTCCCGGCTGCCGGAGCCTGGAAAGGAAATCGGACACCCGGCGGCCCGGCGAATTACTCGAACACGATGCTGGGCACTGCCGCCTCGGCGGCGCCGCGTTCCTCTTGGACCCTGTCCCATACCCTCGCGGCGATATCGCGATAGATCTTCGCCTCGGCGCCGTCCGGCTTGGATGCGACCACCGGGGCGCCGGCGTCCGAGCTTTCGCGGATGCCCATCTCCAGCGGCACCTCGCCAAGGAAGGTGACGCCGAGCCGTTCGGCCTCGCGCCGCGCGCCGCCATGGCCGAAGATGTCGTAGCGTTTGCCGGTGTCGGGCGCGAGGAAATAGCTCATGTTCTCGACGATGCCGAGCAGCGGCACGTCGACCTTCTTGAACATGTTGAGGCCCTTGCGCGCATCGATGAGCGCCAGGTCCTGCGGCGTCGAGACGATGACGGCACCGGCCAGCGGCACCTGCTGGGCCATGGTGAGCTGGGCATCGCCGGTGCCGGGCGGCATATCGACGACCAGCACGTCGAGCGGTCCCCATTCGACCTCGCGCAGCATCTGGGTGAGCGCCGACATGACCATCGCCCTGTTCCGCCGCGAGTTGGTAATAGGTCTTGGCTTTCTTGATGTCCCGCGCGACGCCGATGCCCTTCTCGTAAAAATTGCCGATGCGGTATTCGGCCGGTGCGAAGCCCAGTTCGGCGGATTTC
>NZ_RZSF01000458.1:0-4035 GCF_004023325.1 Mesorhizobium sp. M1A.F.Ca.ET.072.01.1.1
TTCACGGCCTCATCGACCAGGCGCATGCGCTGCTGGAGCCCTATGGCGAGCAGGCGGATTTGCTGAAGGCGGCGGCAACGTTTGTCGCCACGCGGAGCAGCTGAGACCGCAGCCGACGCCGCGGACCTCAGGTCGCGGCTTTCACCCCCGCCCCGCCGCGTTCGCCATCACGAAAGCCGCGTAAAGCGACTGCCGCGCCGTGATGAACAAGCGATTGCGCTTGGGACCGCCGAAAGTCAGGTTGGCTACCGTCTCCGGGATGCGGATCTTGCCGATCAGCGTGCCGTCTGGATCGAAGCAATGGACGCCGTCGCCGGCCCCTGCCCAGACGCGGCCGGTCGTGTCCACCCTGAACCCGTCGAACAGACCGGCCGTGCAGGTGGTGAAAACGCCGAGTTCGCGCAGATTGTTGCCTTCGACAGCGAACTTGCGGATGTGCCTTGGCCCGTCCTTCTGATGCGTGACGCCTGTGTCGCCGACATAGAGGATCGTCTCGTCCGGGGAGAAGGCGAGGCCGTTGGGTTTTGCCATCGTCGAGACAACTCGCGTTATCTCACCGGTTCCAGGATCCGCACGATAGACATGACATCCCTCGATCTCTTGCTCGGCGCGGTCGCCCTCGTAGTCGGTGGCGATGCCGTAGGGCGGGTCGGAAAACCACACCGTGCCATCCGAGCGCACCACCACATCGTTGGGCGAGTTCAAGCGCCTGCCTTCGAAGCGGTCGGCGATCACCGTGATCGAGCCGTCATGCTCGGTGCGGGTGACGCGCCGCGCGAGATGCTCGCAGGTGACCAGCCGCCCTTGGAAATCGACCGTGTTGCCGTTGGCGTTGTTGGACGGCGAGCGGAAGACCGAGACCGCGCCGCTGGTGTCATCGTAGCGCATGATGCGGTCATTCGGGATGTCGGAGAAAAGGAGATACCGGCCGGCGGCAAACCACGCCGGGCCCTCGAGCCAGCGCCCGCCGGTCCACAGCCGCTCGACCGCAACGTGACCGACGAAACACCGCTCGAACCGCTCGTCGAGAACTTCGAACCCAGCGCCTTCAATGTCTCCGAACATGGTACTTCTCCGCGAAAACCGCCTCATCGATAGCCGGCGCGTTGATCCATTTTCAAGACTTGACCTGCATAAATGTTAGCGATAACATCGGTCGCAATTCAGTCATTTGCTTGGCTTGGGAGGAGGCCAAAAAATGCGGCCCAAGCTCATCGAATTCATCGACATCTCCAAGCGCTTCGGCGGCACCCTGGCGCTCAAGTCGGTCTCGCTCGACATCCATGAGGGCGAGATCGTCGCGCTGCTCGGCGAGAACGGCGCCGGCAAATCCACGCTGATCAAGACGCTCGCCGGCATCCACAAGCGCGACCAGGGCACGATCCGCTTTCGCGGCGAGGATTATCACCATCGCCCGCCCCGCCCCAATCAGCCGCAGAAAGTAGCCTTCATCCATCAGGACCTCGGCCTGATCGAATGGATGACCGTGGCCGAGAATGTCGGCATGGCGCAGGGCTTTTCGCGCCGCTCCGGCCTGATCGACTGGCGCGACACCGAACGCCGCGCCGAGCGCGCGCTGGCGCTGGTAGGCTGCGCCTTCGACCCGGCGACCCGCGTCCAGGATCTTTCCCGCACCGAAAAGTCGCTGGTGGCGATCGCCCGCGCGCTCGCTACCGAAGCCGATGTGCTGGTGCTCGACGAGCCGACGGCGAGCCTGCCGGCGGACGAGGTCGAGCGCCTGTTCGAGGCGCTGCGGCCGCTGCGCGAGCGCGGCGTCGGCATGATCTATGTCTCGCACCGGCTGGACGAGGTGTTCCGCATCGCCGACCGGGTCGCCGTCATGCGCGACGGCCGCATGGTCGCGGTGAAGCCGGTCGCCGAGACCACGCCGCAGGAGCTGGTCGACCTGATCGTCGGTCGACCCGCGCATCAGATGTTCGCCAAGTCGCAATGGCAGGACGGGCCGGAGCGGCTGAAGGTGGAAAACCTCACCTGCGGCAGCGTCGGCCCGGTCCGCTTCGAGGCACGGTCCGGTGAATTGCTGGGATTGGTCGGCCTGCGCGGCGCCGGCCAGGAAGCCGTCGGCCGCGCGCTGTTCGGCGCAGAGCGTTTCGAGGGAACGGTCTCGCTCGACGGCAAGCGCCTCGACCTGTCCTCGGTCGGCGCCGCTCTTGCCGCCGGCGTCGGACTGATTGCGCGCGACCGCACCGAGGAATCCGTGGCGCTGTCGCTCTCGGTGCGCGAGAACATGTATCTCAACCCCTCGGCCGTCGGCCGCGGGCTGTTCTCCTTTATGAAGCCGGCCCGGGAAAGCGAGCTGACGCGGGAGCTCGGCGCGCGGCTGGGGCTGCGGCCCAATGACCCGCACCTGCCGATCGAGGCGCTCTCTGGCGGCAACCAGCAGAAGGTGGTCGTCGGCCGCTGGCTGGCGACGGGCCGTAAGCTTCTGATCGCCGAGGATCCGACTGCGGGCGTCGATGTCGGCGCCAAGGCCGAGATCTATCGGCTGATCGCCGCCGCGGTCGAAGCCGGGCTGGCAGTGATCGTCGTCTCCACCGATTTCGAGGAAGTCGCCCATATCTGTCACCGCGCGCTCGTCTTCTCGCACAATCGCATTGTGCGCGAGCTCGCCGGCGATGCCTTGACGACGGCGGCGCTCATCAGCGCCGCTTCCGTGTCCGAAGCCGCCTGAGGAGGATCCATGAACTCGATCAAATCGACGGCGCTTGAGCCGACCCGTTCGGAGCTCGCCGGACTGAGCTACGGCCAGAAGGCGACGCGCTATCTGCCGGTCTACGGCCTGCCGATCCTGACGCTGCTCCTGATCCTGCTCTTCTCGCTGCTCCTGCCGCGGACGTTCCCGACGCTGCTCAATTTGCGTTCGATCGTTTCCGACAAGGCGATCATCGCGCTCTTGTCGCTGGCGGCGATGATTCCGATGGCTTCGGGCCGCATCGACCTCACCGTCGGCTACGGCATCGTGCTCTGGCACATCCTTGCCATCAGCCTGCAAACCGCCTTCGGCGTGCCCTGGCCGCTCGCGGTGCTCATCGTCATCCTGCTCGGCGTGCTCACCGGCTTCATCAACGGCCTGCTGGTCGAGGTGGCGCGCATCGATTCCTTCATCGCCACACTCGGCACCGGCACGGTGCTCTACGCTTTGGCGATGTGGTACACGGGCGGCCGCCAGGTCGTCGGCGTGCTTCCCGACGGTTTCCTTTCCCTCAACGGCACCATGCTGTTCGGCCTGCCGATCACCGGCTACTACGTGGTCGTGCTGGCGCTGGTGATGTGGCTGGTGCTCGAATACATGCCGCTTGGCCGCTACCTCTACGCCATCGGCGCCAATCCGAAGGCGGCCGCGCTCAACGGCATTCCGGTGCAGAGATTCGTCATGGGGGCCTTCGTCGCCTCCGGCGCGCTCACCGCCTTGGGCGGCGTGCTGCTGGCCTCGAAGCTCAGGATCGGCCAGGCCAGTGTTGGCCTCGAATACCTGCTGCCGGCCCTGGTCGGCGCATTCCTCGGATCGACCACCATCAAGCCGGGCCGCGTCAATGTCTGGGGCACGATCGTCGGCGTCGTTATCCTCGCCGTAGGCATTTCCGGCATCCAGCAGTTCGGCGGGTCGTTCTGGGTAGAGCCGCTGTTCAACGGCGTCACCCTGCTCGTCGCGATCGGCATTGCCGGCTACGCGCAGCGGCGCCGCGGCGCCGTGGTGCCGGCATCCGCGCCCACCAGCCGACCAGCCACCAGCCAATCAACAAATACAACCGACAATGCTTAATGGGAGAAACGATATGCAGCGCAGAACAGTCCTACAGCTCGGAATTGCCTGCCTGGCGCTTGGCATCGCCTCGCCGGCGCTGGCCGACCCGATGGCCGACGCCAAAGCGGTGGTCGAAAGATATGCCAGCAAGGTCGAGAAGTGGGACGGACCGACCACGGGACCGAAAGGGGCTGCCGGCAAGACCATCGTCGTGCTCGGCGCCGACATGAAGAACGGCGGCATCCTCGGCGTCACCAAGGGTGTCGAGG
>NZ_RZSF01000459.1:0-4016 GCF_004023325.1 Mesorhizobium sp. M1A.F.Ca.ET.072.01.1.1
CCAGATCGACCTGCCGCCCAACACCAAGTCGGGCCTGGTCGAGGCGCTGCGCATCCTCGACGGCGTGCCGGGCATCGTCACCGTCCGCTTCAACGAGGGTGATGTCGTGCGCCATCCGCTGGTTGCCGAGATCGTCAAGGCCTATGACCGGGACGGCAAGTTCGCCAGGGGCCTCGGCGCCGAGAGCTGATCCAAGCCCCATGGCTGAAAATCCGGGATCCAGCGGCAAGACGCCGGTCGACATCGATATTTTCGTCGAGGCCGGCGACTGGCCCCCTGAGGCCGAGCTGGCGCACCTGGTCGATCATGCCGTCGCTGCCGCCTTTGCCGAAACCGGTGCGAGCGGCGCATCGGAGCTCAGCGTGGTTTTTTCCGACGACGCCCATATCCGCACTCTCAACGCCGAATGGCGCGGCAAGGACAAGCCGACCAACGTACTGTCTTTCCCGGCTTTTTCCGTCCCGAAGGGCGCCGAGTTGCCGCCGATGCTGGGCGACATCGTGCTTGCTTCCGAGACGGTCGCGCGTGAGGCCGCACTGGAAGACAAGCCGCTGGCGAACCATATCACCCATCTCGTCATCCATGGCCTGCTGCATCTTCTGGGCCATGATCACGAGACCGACGCCGAGGCCGAGGAGATGGAAGCGATCGAGCGCGCGGCGCTTGCGAGGCTTGCCATTCCCGATCCCTACGCGTAACAAAAAAGACCAATTGACCTGATGGCGATGAACGATAAACCAGAAACTGCCGCCCGTCCGGACGCCGGCAGTGCGGCCAAGCCTTCCGAAAAATCGGAAGAGGGCTCCAGTCCGAGTATTCCGACCGGCAGCGTGGCCGCCGAGCCTTCGCATGCCGGTCCTTCTCTCTTCGATCGCGTGCTAGGCCTGTTCAGGCACCGCAACGGCACCAACCTGCGCGAGGAGATCGCCGACGCGCTGGCCGAGACGGCCACCGATGCCGAATCCTTCTCGCCCGGCGAACGTGCGATGCTCAACAACATCCTGCGGCTGCGCGAAGTGCGCGTCGAGGACGTCATGGTGCCGCGTGCCGATATCGAGGCGGTCGAGATCACCACCTCGCTTGGCGATCTGCTTGGCCTCTTCGAACAGTCCGGTCATTCCCGCATGCCGGTCTATTCCGAAACGCTCGACGATCCGCGCGGCATGGTCCACATACGCGACGTTCTTGCCCACATCACCAAGGTCGCCCGCGTCAAGAAGGGCCGCGCGAACAGGAAGGCGCAGGCGCCGACCATCCTCGATCTGGCCCAGGTCGATCTCGCCCGCACCATCGGCGATCTCGACCTGATCCGTCCGGTACTGTTCGTGCCGCCATCGATGCTTGCTTCCGACCTGATGGGGCGCATGCAGACGACGCGCACCCAGATGGCGCTGGTCATCGACGAATATGGCGGCACCGACGGCCTCGCCTCGCTGGAAGACATCGTCGAGATGGTGGTCGGCGACATCGAGGACGAGCACGACGACGACGAGCCGATGATCACCCGGATCGGAGAGGGCGTGTTCGTGGTCGACGGCAAGGCCGAGATCGACGAGGTCGCCAAGATGATCGGCGAGGATTTCGCCGCGGGCGAGCACGGTGAATATGTCGACACCATCGGCGGCATGATCTTCAACACGCTCGGCCGGGTTCCGGCCCGTGGCGAAGTGGTGCAGGCCATACCGGGCTTCGAATTCCACGTGCTCGACGCCGATCCGCGCCGCGTCAAGCGGGTGCGCATTGTGCAGAGCCCGAAGGGCGAACGGCAGCGCCGCCGCGCGGCGCGCACCGAGCAGGCCTGATATTCGCTAATGCCGATCGACGACCCGTTCAAGCACGCTGTCCTCGGCTCCGGCGTCTTCTATCAAGATCCCCGCGCGGCTTTGGCCTGGCTTCAGGCGGCGTTCGGCTTCGACCCGAGCATGCTGGCGAGCGACAGCGACGGGCGACTTGTTCATGCCGAAATGCGGTTCGGCGACGGCTATATCATCGTCGATGCCGAATGGGCCGCGCATATTGCCAGCCCCGCCTCTGTCGGCGGCAAGAACACGCAGTCGGTTTATATCCGATTGAGGGAAGACCTCGGCGCCCATTGCGAGAAAGCGCGCGCCGCGGGGGCAGAAATCGTTGAGGAGCCCATCGATCGTTTCTACGGCGAACGGCAATATCGAGCCCGCGATCCAGAAGGCCATGTCTGGACCTTCACACAGACCGTGCGCATTGTGCCCAAAGAGGAGGCCGAGCGACTGAGCGGCCTCAGCATTGAAGGGTGGCACCGTTAGCGCGACCGTGAATTTGGTTGCGCTCACTCATGTTTGGAGCATCCGGCTCGGCCTGTTAAATGTCTGGCTGCCTGATTCGCGCGACTTGGAAAGTTGAATGCAGCGCTTTGCCGGCCGGATAATTCTGCTGTGGGGGTGGCGGCGGTCGCTGGTGGCGTTTGTCGCGGGAGCGCTCGCGGTTCTCGCCCAGGCGCCTTACGATTTCTTCGCCGTCTGTTTCGTCTCGTTTCCGGTGCTTGTCTGGCTGCTCGACGGCGCCACCGGTGAAGCCTCCGACGGCTGGCTGCGTCGCCTTCGCCCGGCTTTCGCCATCGGATGGTGGTTCGGCTTCGGCTATTTCCTCGCCGGCCTCTGGTGGATCGGCCAGGCCCTTCTTGTCGAGGCCGACAGCTTCGCTTGGGCGCTGCCCTTCGCCGTCGTCGGCATCCCCTTTGGGCTCGCCTTCTTCTATGGTTTTGCGACGCTCGTGGCGCGGCTTTGCTGGAGCAGTGATATCGGCCGCATCGCCGCACTTGCCTTCGGCTTCGGCCTTGCGGAATGGCTGCGCGATTTCCTGTTCACCGGCTTTCCCTGGAATGCCGTCGGCTATGCCGCAATGCCGGTGCCCCTCCTGATGCAAAGCGTGTCGGTGACGGGCATGATCGGCATGAACGCGCTCGCCGTTTTTGTCTTTTCCCTGCCGGCGCTTGTCGCGGCGCGCCGGCATCTCAGGCTGGGCTTGGCCTTGTTCGTCGCTCTCGTTGCCGCTCACGTCGGCTTCGGCTATTTCAGGCTTGCCGTCCCAGCCCCGCCGGCCACCCGCTCGATCGACGTGCGCATCGTTCAGCCCGCCGTCGACCTCACGGAGAAATGGGATGCCTCGGTGCGCGACCGCATCTTCGCCACGCTGATGGGGATTTCGGCGAAGGCACCGGAGCAAGGCCATGCCAAGCCGCAACTGATCCTGTGGCCGGAAACGTCCGTGCCGTTCCTGTTCACGGAGCGTCCGGACGCGCTGACGGCCTTGGGCGATATGCTGGGCGACGGCCAGATGCTGATTGCCGGCGTGGTGCGCGAGGAGGGTGGCGCAGGCAATGCCGGCAGCCGTTATTACAACTCCGTGGTGGCGATCAACGACAAGGGCGAGATCGTCGATGCTGTCGACAAGGTGCATCTGGTGCCGTTCGGCGAATATCTGCCTTTTGCCGGCCTGTTCGAGCGTTTCGGCATAGGCCAGCTCGTTGCCGGACCGATGAATTTCGCCGCCGGCAACGAACGCCATCCGATCGCGGTGCCGAACGGCCTGCGCGCCGTTCCGTTCATCTGTTACGAGGTCATCTTTCCTGACCTCGTTGCAATCGATGCAGCGTCATCCGAGCTTATTGTGAACGTCACCAACGACGCCTGGTTTGGCGACACGCCAGGCCCCTACCAGCACTTCAAGCAGGCGCAGATTCGTGCGGTGGAGAATGGAGTGCCTTTGTTGCGTGCGGCCAACAACGGCATCTCTGCCGTTGTCGATTCGCGTGGGCGCATCGTCGATGCCCTGGCAGTCGATGCGCGCGGCGCCATCGACGCCCATGTGCCGGTTTCCGGGCGCGCCCTGCTAACCGCCGATCAGCGGCGAATTAACGGATTGCTGATCATGTTGCTGTTTGCCCTCGCGGCCCTCACATTGAATGTAAGGCAGCGGCTACGGGTGAATTGACAGTCGGCACATTAGAAACTCATACTGTAACGCCTAAAATTTTCTCG